>JAISRU010000223.1 GCA_031273515.1 Bacteroidales bacterium
TATCTTTGCGGTTTTAAATCTATAAACGAAATTTAATTGATTATGAAGTATTCAGCAGTATTTACAGGATTGATTTTACTGACAAATTTAATTGGAACTATGTCGGCACAACAAAAAAACACCTATTCGCCCGAATTACTCTGGCAATTGGGACGACTGAGCGAAGCTACCGTATCTCCCGATGGTCAACAGGTTTTGTTCGGAATTACTTATTACAATGTCGAAGACAATAAAGGAAATCGTGAGCTGTATGTCATGCCCGTCGCAGGAGGTCAGCCTCAACAACTGACCCATACCGAAATTAACGAAGCGAATGCGATCTGGCGTCCCGACGGAAAAAAGATTGCTTATCTTGCCCCCGTCAACTCCGAAATGCAAATTTGGGAAATGAACCCGGACGGCACCGAAAATAAACAACTCTCCTTTGTCGAAGGAGGTATCGACGGATTTAAATATTCTCCCGTTCAGGATAAGATTTTGTTCATCAAGACGGTCAAGATGGATAAAAATACCCAAGACCTCCATCCCGATTTGCCCAAAGCCGAAGCCCTCATCACAGAAGATTTAATGTATCGTCACTGGAACGCATGGACGGATTATTCCTACAGTCATGTTTTTGTCGCCGATTATCCGAATTTCTCTGCTGTCAAGGATATTATGGAAGGAGAATATTTTGCCTGTCCCGTCCCTAACTACGGCGGAATGGAAGAAATCAATTTCAGTCCCGACGGAAAAACCATTGCCTATACTTCCAAAAAGAAAAAAGGGAAAGACTTCGCACTAAGTACCAATACCGATATTTATCTCTACGATATTGCGTCGGGCAAAACCAGAAACATTTCGGCGCCTAATCAGGGCTATGATCTTGACCCCGTTTTTGCTCCAAATGGAAAGTTTCTGGCTTGGGGAAGCATGGAAACCGATGGCTTTGAGTCGGACAAAAAACGTATCTTTATTCACGACCTTACAACAGACGTTACTGCCGACTATTCGCTGAATTTTGGAGAAAGCGCTGATAATTTTCTTTTCAGTCACGACAGTAAAACCCTGTATTTCATCAGCGGAACTAAGGCGACCTATCAGCTTTATGCCTTGGATGTCGCCAAAAAACAAATCCGACAGATCACGCAGGGACAACACGATTACAGATCAATAGCGCTCGCGGGAGATAAAACCTTAATTGCCGTTCGTGAATCGATGGAAGTTCCTGCCGATATTTATAGCGTCGATATAGCCAAAGGAACGCAAACTCAACTGACTTTCATCAATAAGGAATTGCTGCAAAATACAGCCTCTATCACTGTGGAAGAACGCTGGGTGCAAACTACCGACGGAAAACAAATGCTGGTCTGGGTGATTTTACCTCCTCATTTCGATAAAGATAAAAAATATCCTGCTATTCTGTATTGTCAGGGTGGACCTCAGTCGGCGGTGAGTCAGTTTTTCTCTTATCGGTGGAATTTCCAGATGATGGCTTCTCGCGGATATGTGGTTATCGCTCCCAATCGAAGGGGGTTGCCGACTTTCGGAAAAGAATGGAACGATCAGATTAGTCTGGATTATGGGGGTCAGAACATGCAGGATTATCTTTCGGCAGTGGACGCTATCGCCAAAGAACCCTTTGTGGACGAAACAAAAATTGGTTGCGTGGGAGCAAGTTATGGCGGATTTTCGGTCTATTGGTTGGCGGGAAATCACAACAAACGCTTCAAGACCTTCATCGCCCATTGCGGCATGTTTAACTTTGAAAGCTGGTACGGAACAACCGAAGAATTGTTTTTTGCCAATCACGACATCGGAGGCGCTTATTGGCAAACGCCCCAACCGAAAAGTTATGCCTTTTCTCCTCACCATTTTGTAGGAAATTGGGATACGCCTTTGTTGGTTATTCACGGCGGAAACGATTTTCGCATTCCCTATACGCAAGGAATGCAGGCATATAATGCGGCTCAGATACAAGGTGTTCCGAGTCGATTTTTGTATTTCCCGCAGGAAACCCATTTTGTTCTCAAACCGCAAAATTCGATCTTGTGGCACAGGGAATTTCTGAACTGGTTAGACAGATGGTTAAAATAATCTTCCTTTGTCTGTCGGACTTCTTCCGAAGACAGGTCGTTATTTCGTAATGATTATTTGCTGATATCCCGCTTTGTTTTCTATTGTCAGGAAGTAAACGCCCTGACTTAATCGACTTACGTCTATCGTATTATTGACGTCTGTAGACTGTTTTTCGTAAACCGTTCGTCCATGGACGTCGTATAATCGCAGCATTCCGTCGGTGGAAATATGCAGTTGGGACGAAGCGGGATTTGGATAAGCAAGAGGTCGTTTTTCGGGAAGCGTTTTATTCTCGACGGCATTGGCAGACGAAGAAGGATAAATTCGGATGCTTGGATCTCCGAACAACACCCAACAGTACGCCTCTTTGGGACGCAGCATTGTCCGGACGATATGCAAATACCCCAGACGATACAAATCTGCCAATCGACAATTGCTGTCGACGGAAGGCATATTATCATTCACGACCGACATAGCCGACAAAGTCGCGTCCCAATCGCTGAGCAGGGAAGACATAATGACGGCTCTTGCTCCTGTGGGATTACCGTCTTTTGAACTTCGCAGCCATTGTTCGGCAAAGCATTCCCGATTGGCAAAGTGTCCCCCCAGACAGGATGCGGAAACAATAATGGGCAGTTCTTCGGAATTGTTCAGACGAGGAATATGCCGACTTTCAAATCCGCTTGTATTCCATCCGTCGTAGGAACCGTAGCCAGCGTAGTTGATCCACGTAATGCCTTGGTCGAGCAGGTCGAGAATATCTTCAGCGGTTGGATTTCCGTCTTTATCGTTCCCCGATTGCGAACCGTCGAAACATTCCGACGCCTGTGAAAATCCTTTCGACAGCAGCGTTTCTCCCATAGAGCGCAACTGTTCATAATCTCTTTTTTGAGTCAGTTCCGATTTCTCTTCCGACGCTATTCCCAGAACGTGTCGCGAACAGACCCTGTGATTGATGCTTCGGTCGATCATTGTTTTGAGTTCCTGTTCTGTTTTTGCAGGAAATCGTCCTGCGATCATTCTGGGGACAGGATCGTTTTCATTTTCGAGCGTATAATACATATCGGACAATCCTTCGTCTATTTTGCAGGCGGGAACATGTTCAAAGTCGCCGACCAACAGCAGGAAATCGGCATGAAATCCGTCGGCATATCGCGTATCTATCCTGTCTTTGATACTGTTGAAATCATCGGTCGAATCGACGCTTATAATCAGACAGTCGATATTGTCCTTTTCTTTCGCCTTCGTAAATTCGGACAAAAAAGGAATAAATGAATGATGCGATACAATCAGCATCTTTTCGTTGAGAGGATTGTCCGTCTGCGAAATTCCAAACAAAGGAAGGAAAAGAATTAAATTGAAAATTGAAAATTGAAAATTGAAAATTGTTTGTACCATACGAACGATTATTGTCTTGAACTCTGATTTACTTGATGAACATGATTTTATTCTTCTCTGTATAACGCTGTGTCATCTGTGTGCTAATTTCCTTGTCGCTTTGCACTCTTGTCCACTCATCCACTGAAAATCACTGTTCGAGACACTTCATTTGTTAAGAAAACGGGGCATAAGCCCCGTCAACATTTTTCAATTTTTAAAAATATTAGATGAAAATAAATAATTCCTTGATAGATAAATGAACTTGTCTTTTGTTCCTGTTTTTAATTACTATTTCAACGAGGTCATTATTCGGAATATTGCATTGAAAGATGATTTTTTGTTATCTTCGTACAAAAATTAATCCTAACATCATGATCCAGACAATGGGGAAGACAATAATCTTCCGCAGGTTCATTTTCAATTTTCAATTTTGAATTTTCAATTGAACTCGTCGGATTCTCGAAATTTTTTAGTATCTTTGCAATTGGATTAAGTTCTTGATTCGCTTGTGCGGACGCGCCATTAGGGAGCGCAAAACCAAGCCAATCAAGAGCTTTTTCTTTTTCCACATACTTCAAAGCTTCAGCTAAACCACCTTCTTGAGCATTTTCCATTTCAGACAAAAATCGTTCTGCTGTTTTTCCGTGAACGCTCGCAATTTCATTCACAGATAAATTCTGCCCTTTATTTTCTGCTCTTACTGCAATGGTAATCTTTCTGCCGTCTTTTGTTGTAATTTCTGTAACAATAACAGTAGCTTTTGCCTTTGTACCCCATTCATAAACCATAATAGGGGTTTGAATAGCCTGTGCCAAATTCTGAATATCGCTTG
>JAISRU010000236.1 GCA_031273515.1 Bacteroidales bacterium
TTTTATCATTTTTTTTGAGGACTGACAATTATTTTTTCTGACGACATGCTTAATCTTATTTATCTGATATATATGTATTTGTAAATTGAATTCTGCGATTAAATCATCCTTGGAAAGGCTGTTGAGAACAATGTGAATATTTTTTTGGAATTAAAATACAGGAATACGGCATTTATTTGGAAAAAAAGTTGTACATTTGCAATCCCGAAAAAATGCTCTTCGAGGGGGGAGCGACGTGTAATAGAAAAACAGAAAGAAAAAAATTGTAATATATGCCTACAATACAACAATTAGTTAGGAAAGGAAGAAAACAATTAAAGTATAAAAGTAAATCTCCTGCGTTGGACGGATGTCCACAAAGGAGAGGCGTCTGTGTAAGGGTTTATACCACTACGCCGAAAAAGCCTAATTCTGCCATGCGTAAGGTTGCAAGGGTAAGACTTACTAATCAAAAAGAAGTCAATGCCTATATACCGGGCGAGGGACACAATCTGCAGGAACACTCTATTGTGATGATCCGCGGCGGAAGAGTAAAGGATTTGCCGGGAGTAAGGTATCATATTATACGCGGTGCATTGGATACGTCAGGCGTTGAAGGAAGGACGCAACGCAGGTCGAAATATGGAACAAAACGTCCGAAAGCGAAATCTTAATTTGATAATACGATAAGTTTATTGAGTATATATGAGGAAAACAAAACCTAAAAAAAGAATTATTTTGCCTGACCCAAAATTTAATGATGTTCAGGTGACAAAGTTTGTAAATAATATTATGCTGGAAGGTAAAAAAAATATTGCCTTCAAAATATTTTACGACGCTATTGATACTGTTTCCGAAAAAACAGGAGAAGAAGGTTTGTCCGTATGGAAAAAGGCATTGGCGAATGTAACTCCCGCTGTCGAAGTCCGCAGCCGAAGAATAGGAGGAGCTACATTCCAGATACCTTCTGAAATTCGTCCCGAAAGAAAACAATCGGTAGGGATGAAAAATCTCATCAGTTATTCGCGCAAACGGCATGAAAAATCGATGAGCCAGAAATTAGCAGGCGAAATTATGGCTGCTTATAAAGAAGAAGGCTCTGCGTTTAAACGAAAAGAAGAAATACACCGAATGGCAGAAGCGAATAAGGCATTCTCTCATTTTCGGTTTAATTAATATTTGTATAACCATATAACACAGAATAGAGAGGTAATATAGTGGCTGATTTGAGATTGACGAGAAATATTGGAATCATGGCTCATATTGATGCTGGTAAAACCACCACCAGCGAGCGTATCTTGTACTATACCGGTAAAAATTACAAGCTGGGAGAGGTACATGATGGCGCTGCTACTATGGATTATATGGCACAGGAACAGGAACGCGGCATAACTATTACTTCTGCTGCAACTACCGTCTTCTGGACTTTTGGAAACAAAACATATAAAATCAATTTAATTGACACCCCCGGACATGTCGACTTTACGGTGGAAGTGGAACGTTCCTTGCGTGTCTTAGACGGCGCTGTGGCTTTGTTTTGCGCCGTAGGAGGCGTAGAACCACAGTCGGAAACTGTCTGGCGACAAGCAGATAAATACAAAGTACCTCGCATAAGCTACATCAATAAAATGGATCGCATGGGCGCTGATTTCTTTGATGTGGTTTCTCAGATAAAGACCAAATTAGGAGCAAATCCTGTTCCTTTGCAGATACCGATCGGTTCGGAAGATGATTTTAAGGGAATTGTCGATTTGGTTTATAATAAAGCATATATATGGGACGATACCACGCATGGACAGGTCTTTACGGAAATTCCAATTCCTGTCGAAGTTCAGCCTTTGGTGGACGAATATCGTCTAAAACTGATTGAAGGCGTCGCCGAAGAAAGTGAAGATTTATTACAGAAATATTTGGAAGACCCCAATCAGATAACGTCAGATGATATTCTCAATGCGGTCAGGGCTGCAACTATCAGTATTCGTATCACTCCCGTTTTATGCGGATCGTCTTTCCGCAATAAGGGCGTGCAGCATTTGTTAGACGCCGTTGCATTGTATCTGCCAAGTCCTTTGGATAAAGAGGCTGTTGTCGGAACAAATCCAGTAACAGGTAAAGAAGAAATTCGTCATCCTGATGTAGCAGAACCTTTTACGGGTTTGATCTTTAAAATTGCTTCCGACCCGTTTGTGGGCAAGATTGCTTTTTTCAGGGTTTATTCCGGTGTTCTTAAAGCGGCGTCATACGTACTGAATACAACGACAGGCAAAAAAGAACGTATTTCCCGCATTTTTGAAATGCATGCCAACAAGCAAATCCCTCTGGAAGAAATGGCGGCAGGAAATATCGGCGTTCTGATAGGAATGAAAGAAATGCGTACGGGAAATACCATTTGCGACGACAAACATCCGATTGTACTTGAATCAATCGAATTTCCCGATCCCGTTATTCAGATAGCTATCGAACCGAAAGTGCAGGACGATCTGGATAAACTTTCAATTGCATTGCAGAAATTAGCGGATGAAGACCCTACTTTCCGTGCCTCTACCGATGAAGAAACAGGTCAGACAGTTATCAGCGGAATGGGAGAATTGCATCTGGATATTATCTTAGACAGGCTTCGCAGAGAGTTTAAATTGGAAACCAATGCAGGAAATCCGATTGTTTCTTATCGGGAAGCGATTACCAAAACGGTACATCATAAAGAAGTACATAAAAAACAGTCGGGCGGAAGAGGACAGTTCGCCGATATTGAATTTGAAATATCTCCCCTTGCAGATGATGCAAAAGGTCTGGAGTTTATTAATGAAATAAGAGGAGGAAATATTCCCAAGGAATTCATTCCCTCTATCGAAAAGGGCTTCACGAAAGTGCTTACAACGGGACCTTTGTTAGGTTATCCGATGATGGGATTGAAAGTTCGTCTTTTAGACGGTTCGTTTCATGTTGTTGATTCGGATGCGCTTTCTTTTGAAATTTGTGCTCAAAAAGGATTAAAAGCGGCGGCAAAGGCAGCAAAACCAACTTTGCTTGAGCCGATTATGAAATTAGAAGTAATTACTCCCGACGAATATGTCGGAGCGGTTACAGGCGATTTGAACAGAAGAAGAGCTATGGTGGAAGAAATAGCAACAAAACAGGGAGTGCAGCATGTACGTGTAAAAGTTCCGCTGGCAGAAATGTTCGGCTATATTACACATTTACGTTCCTTGACTTCGGGAAGAGGTACGGCAACCATGGAATTTTCGCATTATGCGCAGCCTCCGGCAAGTATTATAGAAGAATTAGTATCCAAATGGAGATTAAACAATAAACAGTAAGTAAAATATAAAACAGTGAATCAGAGAGTAAGAATAAAATTGAAATCATACGATCATAATCTGGTAGATAAATCGTCGGAGAAAATTGTCAAGACGGTTAATGCTGTAAAGGATGATAAAGTATTAGTGGTAGGACCTATTCCATTGCCAACGCAAAAGAAGATATTCACCGTCAATCGGTCTACGTTTGTGAATAAAAAATCGAGAGAACAGTTTGAGTTGTCTTCTTATAAACGTTTGCTGGATATTTACGGGACAACGTCCAAAACCATTGAGGCTTTGATGAAATTGGAGTTGCCAAGCGGAGTAGAAGTTGAAATTAAAGTTTTGTAACAGCAATGATACAAACAAAGAAATCAGGTAAAATAGCAGAATAATGTCAGGTTTAATAGGAAAAAAAATTGGAATGACCAGTATTTTCGACGCATCAGGTAAAAACGTACCATGCACCGTTATACAGGCAGGACCCTGTGTGGTAACACAGGTGAAGACGAGAGAAAAGGATGGATATGAAGCCATTCAATTGGCTTTCGATGAAAAGAAAGAGAAAAATACAACGCAACCTTTGAAAGGACACTTTAAAAAAGCAGGTACCGCTCCCAAACGTATTATGATGGAATTTAGCCGTTTTGAGGCAGAACATCGTAAAAACTTTGGAGAAACACTGTATGTGAGCGTGTTTGAAGAAGGAGAATTTGTGGATGTATCGGGAACAAGTAAAGGAAAAGGTTTTCAGGGAGTTGTGAAACGTCATGGTTTTGCCGGTGTTGGCGACAGTACGCATGGTCAGCACAACCGTCTTCGTGCGCCCGGTTCGATAGGAGCTTCGTCCTGGCCCTCCCGCGTATTTAAAGGAATGAGAATGGCAGGAAGAACAGGCGGTGATAAAGTAAAAATGATTAATCTGCAGATAATGAAGGTTATTCCTGAAAAAAATGTCTTGGTAGTAAAAGGATCTGTTCCGGGTTATAACGGTTCGTATTTAAAAGTTGAAAGATGGAGCTAAAAGTAATAAAAACAGATGGTAGTGAAACAGGCAGAACGCTTGTATTAAACGATAGCATATTTGGTATTGAACCGAATAATCATGCTATCTGGTTGGATGTAAAACAATATCTGGCAAATCAAAGACAGGGAACGCATTCTACCAAAGAAAAATCAACGCTTTCGGGCAGTACCCGTAAACTCAGATCGCAAAAGGGTGGGGGAGGAGCTCGTATCGGAAGTATTAAATCTCCGTTGCTCAAAGGAGGCGCAAGAATATTTGGTCCGCATCCGAGAGATTACGGCTTTAAACTGAATAAAAAAGTGAAACGTCTGGCTCGTATCTCCGCTTTATCCACAAAAGCAAAAGAAAACAACGTCGTGATAATGGAACAGTTTGATTTAGAGAAACCTTGCACAAAAGATTTTGTTGCCGTTCTGAAAAATACAAATCTTTTTGACAAAAAAACACTGTTTGTTGTAAATGAATTGGATAAAAATGTATATTTGTCATCTCGAAATTTAGGGCAAGTTAAAATTTCAACTGTTTCAAACCTAAACACTTACCAAATCATGAATGCGCGAAACGTGGTGATTTTTGAGCCGGTTGCTTCCAAATTCGATGAGTTTTTTAAAATAACGGAATAAAAAAAAGAAGAAATGAATATAATATTGAAGCCGATTATTACCGAAAAAATGACGCTCGTCAGCGAGAAATTTAACCGCTATGCTTTTGTTGTGGACAGAAAAGCCGACAAACTGCAAATAAAAAAAGCGGTGGAAGATTTGTACGGAGTGGAAGTAGAACGTGTAAATACGCTTATTCAGCGGGGCAGGGCAACCTCTCGTTATACGAGAAAAAGCGGATTGATTAAAGGACGAACAAACAGTGTAAAAAAGGCAATCGTCCAGTTAAAGGGCGAAAACAGAATTGATTTTTTCAGCAACATATAATAGATAAGTAAGGAGAAAATGGGATTAAAGAAATTTAAACCGGTAACACCCGGTCAGCGATTTAAGCTAACAAGTAATTTTGACGAACTGACGGCTTCAGCTCCCGAAAAGAGTTTGCTGCTGACAAAAAAACGTTCGGGCGGAAGAAATAATGAAGGTAAAATGACCATGCGCTACATGGGCGGAGGTCATAAAAAAATGTACCGTATTGTTGATTTCGTTAGAGAAAAAGACGGTATTCCCGCAACGGTAAAGACTATCGAATATGATCCGAACCGTTCGGCAAGAATAGCGCTGGTCTTTTATGCGGACGGAGAAAAACGATATATTGTCGCTCCTCACGGTTTGCAGACAGGACAAAAAATACTTTCGGGCAAAGGAGTTTCGCCCGATGTTGGCAATACGCTTTTTTTGTCGGAAATACCTTTGGGAACTGTTATTCATAATATCGAAATGCAACCGGGTCAGGGAGCTAAAATCGCACGAAGCGCTGGTTCTTATGCTCAGTTGACGTCGAGAGAAGAACGCTATGTTACGATAAAAATGCCTTCGGGAGAAATACGCAGAATCCTTTGTACCTGCAAAGCTACAATAGGAATGGTATCAAACACAGACCATAATTTACAGATTTCGGGTAAGGCAGGAAGAGTTCGCTGGATGGGACGGCGTCCGCGTGTTCGCGGCGTGGTTATGAATCCGGTAGATCACCCGATGGGCGGTGGAGAAGGAAGAGCTTCAGGCGGTCATCCGCGTTCACGGAAAGGTTTGTATGCTAAAGGCTATAAAACACGTAAGCCTAAAAAAGCATCGTCACAATTTATCATGGAGAGAAGAAAGAAATAATAAAAAGATAAAGGAAATATGAGCAGATCATTAAAGAAAGGTCCCTATATTCACTATAAACTTGAAAAAAGGGTGTTGGATGCACAGGAAGCCGGCAAAAAAACGGCAATAAAAACATGGTCGCGGGCGTCGATGATTTCGCCGGATTTTGTAGGACAAACCATAGCGGTTCATAATGGAAATAAATTTATCCCTGTTTATATCACTGAAAATATGGTGGGACATAAATTGGGTGAATTTTCTCCGACACGCATTTTTCGCGGACATGCAGGAAGTAAAGATAAAGGAAAAAAATAGAACAAATACAGTATAAAGATGGGCGCAAGGAAAAGACTGGCGGCAGAAGCAAGAAAAGAACAAAAACGAAATGTGTGTATGGCACGATTGATTGATAACAGTACATCTCCCCGTAAAACTCGCTTAATGGCAGATTTGGTGAGAGGTAAAAGTGTGGAATATGCTTTAAATGTTTTGAAATACAGTAAAAAAGAATCATCGGAGAAAATTCGCAAACTGATTTTATCGGCTGTATCGAACTGGCAGGAGAAAAACATCTCGGAAAAAGCAGAAGACAGTATGCTCTATGTAAAGGAAATATTTGTCGATGGAGGCGCTATCTTAAAACGGGTGAGAGCCGCATCAAGAGCAAAAGCCTGTACAATGAAAAAACGCTCTAATCATATCACGGTTATATTAGACAGCAAATTAGAACCGGCAGAACCGGAAGTAACAACAGAAGATCAAGAAAATCAAACAGAAGAATAAATGGGACAAAAAGTTAATCCGATAGGACTACGTTTAGGAATAATTAAAGGATGGGATTCCAATTGGTACGGAGGAAGGGACTTCGGACAGAAATTAGTAGAAGATGACCAAATCAGAAAGTATCTGAATGCGCGCTTTCAAAAAGCAGGTATTGCGAAGATTTATATCGAAAGAACACTGAAATTGGTAACCGTAACTATCAGTACGGCACGACCCGGCTTGATAATCGGAAGATTGGGACAGGAAATAGATAAACTGAAAGAAGAATTAAAGAAAATTACAAGTAAGGATATTCAGATTAATATTTCGGAAATCAAACGTCCTGAATTGGATGCAGTCCTTGTGGCTCAGACAATAGCTTCTCAGATAGAAGGACGTATATTCTACCGCAAAGCGGTTAAGACGGCGATTATGTCTACCATGAGAGCAGGCGCTGAAGGAATTAAAGTTTCTGTTTCCGGTCGTATTGCCGGAGCTGAAATGGCAAGAACAGAACATTTTAAAGAAGGTCGTACGCCGTTGCATACCTTGCGTGCAGATATCGATTATAATCATTCGGAAGCGCATACTACATACGGCAGATTGGGTGTGAAAGTCTGGATATGCAGAGGATTGGTTTACGGTAAAAACGATTTGTTCGAGGCGATGTCGGATGCAAACAAAAACATGATGCAAAGACGGGAAAGAAATTTCTCCGACCGCGACAATCGCGACAGAAGAGATAACCGCGACAACCGCGATAGAAGAGATAATCGGGATAACCGCGACAGAAGAGATAATCGCGACAATCGCGACAGAAGAGATAATCGGGATAACAGATCAGATAGAAGAAAATAAATTAATTTAAAATAAGAATAGAGCGATGTTACAGCCAAAAAAGACAAAATACAGGAGAGTACAGAAGGGCAAGATGAAAGGGAATGCCAAACGCGGTTCGGAAATCGCTTTCGGTTCTTTTGCTATCAAAGCGCTGGAAGAATGCTGGATGACAGGAAGACAAATAGAAGCGGCACGTCAGGCTATTACACGTTATATGAAACGTGAAGGTCAGTTATGGATACGGGTATTTCCCGACAAACCGGTAACTAAAAAACCTGCCGAAGTTCGTATGGGTAAAGGAAAAGGTTCTCCCGAATATTTTGTCGCCAGAATTTCACCGGGAAGAATTATTTTTGAAGCCGACGGCGTTACTGCAGAAGTGGCTAAAGAAGCTATGCGTCTGGGCGCTCAGAAATTACCCATATTGACTAAATTTGTAGTGCGAAGAGATTATTCAGAAGAAATATAGAAGGGAAATGAAACAGTCAGTAATATCAGGACTTTCGACAAAGGAATTGATCGAAAGATTAGAAGAAGAACAAAAACAGTTGGTAAGTATAAAATTGCATCATGCGGTTTCTTCGGTGGAGAACCCGAATGTAATAAAAGAATACCGTAAAACAGTGGCAAGACTCAAAACGGAAATCAGAGCTAGAGAAATTGCCGGATTAAAAGCAGATGCAGATAAACAGAATAAAGATTGACATGGAGAGGAATTTTAGAAAACAAAGAGAAGGAATTGTTGTCAGTAACAAAATGACAAAAACTATTGTTGTGAAGGTGGAAAGCAGACTTAAACACCCCAAATACGGTAAGTTTCTCAAGAAGACGTCCCGTTTCATGGCTCACGACGAAAAAGAAGAATGTCAAATTGGCGACGTGGTGAAAATAATGGAAACCAGACCATTGAGTAAGAATAAATGCTGGAGATTAGTAGAAATAACAGAAAAAGCGAAATAGGATGATACAACAGGAATCAAGATTATCGGTAGCTGATAACAGCGGAGCAAAAGAAGTATTGTGTATCCGTGTATTAGGCGGAACGAAGAAACGTTATGCCAGCATAGGCGATAAAATTGTTGTTACCGTTAAGGATGCAATTCCGTCGGGGAACATCAAGAAAGGAACAGTGACAAAAGCAGTTGTTGTCAGGACGAGAAAGGAAGTTCGTCGCAATGACGGTTCGTATATCCGTTTTGACGATAATGCTGTCGTGCTGCTCACTGCCGCCGAAGAATTACGGGGAACCCGTATTTTTGGTCCTGTGGCGCGTGAACTCAGGGAAAAACAGTATCTGAAAATAGTTTCACTTGCACCCGAAGTGTTGTAATAAATTTAGAAAGGAGAAAATCAATAAAGATGCAACCGAAGATACATATTAAAAAAGGAGATACGGTACAGGTTCTGTCGGGAGATGACAGAGGTCAAAAAGGAAAAGTACTCAAAGTGGAAGTGCAAAAGTACAGAGCCTTTGTGGAAGGAGTGAATTTGGTGTCGAAACATACCAAACCCAGCACAAAGAACCCTCAGGGAGGGATTATTAAAAAAGAAGCCTCCGTACATATTTCCAATCTGATGCTTGTAGACGGCAAAGGAAATGCGACCCGTATCGGAAGACGTTTAAATGACAAAGACAGATTAGTCAGATATTCAAAAAAAACAGGAGAGGAGATTAAATAATGGATTATAAACCAAGATTGAGAAAAAAATACGAGGAAGAAATACTTCCGTCGCTGCAGAAGCAGTTAGGGTTTAAATCGGTTATGCGCGTACCCAAAATCACCAAGATTTGTCTAAATCAGGGTCTGGGAGCGGCTACTGCCGACAAAAAACTGATTGATAGCGGCATCCATGAAATGAGTATGATAGCCGGACAAAAAGCTGTTGCCACCAAATCGAGGAAAGATATTTCCAATTTCAAATTAAGACGCGGCAATCCGATTGGCGTTCGCGTTACGCTTCGAGGCGACAGAATGTATGAATTTTTAGACCGTTTGGTTTCGGTCGCTATTCCGCGTGTGCGCGATTTCAGAGGCATCAACGACAAAGGATTTGACGGTAGAGGTAATTATTCGATGGGTGTTACCGAACAAATCATTTTCCCTGAAGTGGATATTGATAAAATCAGTAAGATCAACGGTATGGATATTACCTTTGTTACAACGGCGCAAAACGATACGGAATGTCTGTATCTGTTAAAAGAATTTGGATTACCTTTTAAAAATCAGAAAAAATAAAGTATGGCAAAAGAGTCTATGAAAGCTCGCGAAGTAAGACGGGCTAAGTTAGTAGCAAGATATGCGGCAAAAAGAAAAGCCTTGAAAGAAGAGGGCGACTGGGTGGCTTTGCAAAAATTACCCCTGAACTCGAACCCTGTCCGTTTACACAATCGCTGTAAGCTCACAGGAAGACCCAAAGGTTATATGAGGGCGTTTGGTCTTTCGCGCATTAATTTTCGTGAAATGGCGTCAAAGGGACTTATTCCCGGAATTAAAAAAGCAAGTTGGTAAAATAATAACAGAATAAAGAAGATGAATACCGATCCGATAGCAGATTATTTGACAAGAGTTCGCAATGCCGTGATGGCAAAGCACAGGATAGTAGAAATACCTACATCCACAGTCAAAAGAGAGATAACAAGAATATTGTTTGAAAAAGGATATATACTGAATTATAAGTTTGAAGATGGAGCGCCGGGAATAATCAAGATAGCCTTGAAATATCATCCGGTGTCGAAACAGAGTGCGATTACAACCCTGAAACGGGTTAGTCGTCCGGGTTTGCGCAGGTATGTGGGGACGGATGAACTCCCCCGTGTTTTGAACGGTATGGGAATTGCCGTTATTTCTACCTCGCGCGGCATGATGACCGATAAAGAAGCGCGCGTTCTGGGAGTTGGTGGTGAAGTTATTTGTTATATCAGTTAAAAAAGGAGTTAAGAAATGTCAAGAATAGGGAAACTGCCCATAGCCCTGCCCGACGGCGTCAGCATCGCTATGGATGAGAAAAAAGGAATTGTTACCGTTAAGGGACAAAGAGGCGAACTTTGCCAGACAATCGATCCGGCAATAACCCTCGAAGTAGAAGGAAATACCCTTTGCGTAAAACGTCATACGGAACAAAAAAGACATCGGGCTTTGCACGGCTTATACAGAGCATTGCTTGCCAATATGGTAAAAGGAGTCAGCGACGGATTTACCGTTGTGCAGGAATTGGTGGGAACAGGTTATAAAGCACAGGCTACAGGTCAGTTGCTGGATTTGTCTTTGGGATATTCGCATAATATTATTTTTGAATTACCCAAAGAAATCGCTGTGGAAACCATTACGGTGAAAGGAAAAAATCCCGTTATCAAAATGACCTGTTCCGACAAACAGCTGCTTGGACAGGTAGCGTCAAAAATCAGATCCTACCGAAAACCCGAACCCTATAAAGGAAAAGGTATTCGATTCCAGGGAGAAGTTATACGTAGAAAAGCAGGTAAATCGGCAGATAAATAGGAATAGAGTAGTAAAATATAAAATCCGACAAGAAGAAGAATGGAAAACAGAAATCGTAAAGTTTACAGAAGAGAAAGGATTAAACACAGAATCAGGAAAACGGTGTATGGTACGGCGGAATGTCCGAGATTGTCTGTGTTCAGGAGTAACGCTGAGATATATGCTCAGATTATCAACGATGATTTGGGGGTAACTTTGGTATCGGCGTCTTCCAGTGTATCGACTATTAATTCTCAAAAGATAACCAAAATAGAGAAGGCAAAATTAGTCGGCGCCGATTTGGGTGTGCGCGCGGTGGAAGCAGGAATACAAAGAGTTGTTTTCGACCGTAACGGTTATTTATATCATGGCAGAGTGAAATCCCTTGCAGATGCGGCAAGAGAAGGTGGTTTAAAATTCTAAAATACAGATAATGAAAGAAGAAGACAGAAGACTTACAATACCGGAAACAGATCGGGTAGAAAGATTGGTGGGCGTTCAACGCGTAACCAAAGTAACAAAAGGAGGTAGAACTTTCAGTTTTTCGGCAATTGTGGTTGTCGGAGACGGAAAAGGCATCGTCGGATACGGTTTGGGTAAAGCCAAAGAAGCCACAGTTGCCATTCAAAAGGGAGCGGAAGACGCTAAAAAACATCTGATTCGCGTGCCTGTCCTTAAAGGGACTATCCCTCATACACAGGAAGGACATTACAGTGGCTCGCTGGTCTTTATGAAACCTGCCTCACCCGGTACGGGCGTTATCGCAGGAGGAGCTATGCGGGCTGTGTTTGAAAGCGTTGGCATCAAGAATGTGTTGGCAAAATCGAAAGGTTCATCCAATCCGCACAGCGTGGTCAAAGCCACTTTTGCCGCATTGTCCCAAATGAAAGACCCTTATAAGATTGCGCAGCTCAGAGGAATTAGTTTGAATAACGTATTTAACGGTTAAACGAAATATCAATCGTTCTAAAAAGATAAAGAGTAATGTATAAGAAATTGAGAATAACGCAGATAAAAAGTCAGATTGACAGACCGCAGGTGCAAAAGCGGACAATAAAAGCGCTTGGTATTCAAAAACTGAACCGTCCCAGAGAAGTAGTGGCTACGCCTCAAATTCTTGGGATGATCGACAGGGTGAAGCATTTATTGAAGGTAGAGGAAATTTAGTTGATAATCAGTAAAAAGAAGAATTGAAGAATGGATTTAAGTAATTTAAAACCTGCAGCAGGTTCGACAAAAGCAAAAAAACGTATTGGAAGAGGAGAAGGTTCGGGACGAGGAGGAACTTCTACCAAAGGGCATAAAGGGGCGCAGTCCCGTTCGGGATATTCCCGCAAGCCCGGATTTGAAGGTGGACAGATGCCCCTCTATCGACGCGTTCCCAAATCGGGATTTAAAAATATCAACAGGGTGTATTATACGGCAATCAATTTGTCTACCCTTCAGTATTTGGTTCAAACGAAGAATATTACAGTCTTTGACAAGGATGTAATGCGCGCAAACGGTTTACTTGGCAAAAACGACTTGGTGAAAATATTGGCTAAGGGAGAGTTGACTGCCAAGATTGAAGTCAAGGCGCATGCATTTTCTCAAAAAGCAGTTCAGATAATCGAAGCCTTAGGAGGCGTCGCAACAAAATTGTAACAATGAAGAGATTTATAACCACATTAAAGAACATTTATCATATAGAAGAACTTCGCAAACGTATTCTGTATACGCTGGGAATTATTTTGGTGTACAGGGTTGGTTCTTATATTGCATTGCCGGGCGTTGATGTGCAGTTGCTTGCGCTGACGTCTTTTACGGGCAATTCGCGGGAAGGTTTGCTTGGATTGTTAGACATGTTTTCAGGAGGAGCTTTCTCCAATGCTTCTATTTTTGCGTTGGGGATTATGCCTTATATTTCGGCTTCGATTGTCGTGCAGTTGCTTACTTTGGTAGTGCCTTATTTTCAGCGTTTGCAGAAAGAAGGAGAAAGCGGTCGCAAGAAAATTACGCAGATGACCCGTTTTCTCACCATTCTCGTTACCGCTTTGCAGGCGCCTGCATACATTGCCAATCTGATTAATACGGTAGGCACAAGTTCGGGCGTGTTCCATACTCTGACAGGCGACGTTATTACAGGATCGACCATTCCATGGTCTTTCACCATTGTTTCGGTGATTATACTGATATCCAGTACGCTTTTTATTATGTGGTTGGGAGAGCGGATAACAGAAAAAGGAATTGGAAACGGTATTTCCTTGATTATCATGGTAGGGATTATTGCCCGTTTGCCTTTTTCGTTGTCGGCGGAATTTGTGTCCAAAGTAGCTGAAACAGGCAATGGCGGATTGGTGGTCTTTTTGATAGAACTCCTTTTGTTGGTGGGCGTGATACTGATTACCATTTTGCTGGTACAGGGTACGCGGAAAGTCCCCGTACAGTATGCCAAACGTGTTGTGGGCAACAAGCAGTATGGCGGACAGCGTCAGTATTTGCCGTTGAAGGTCAATGCGGCGGGAGTTATGCCTATTATTTTCGCACAGGCGATTATGTTTTTGCCCATTACCCTTATGGGTTTTGCAACCCCTTCGGAAGCCATGAGCAATTTTGCGGCGGCAATGACCGACCCTGTTGGCTTCTGGTATAATTTTATCTTTGGGGTTATGATTATATTGTTCACCTATTTCTATACCGCTATAACCTTTAATCCGACGCAGATAGCTGAAGATATGAAGAAAAACGGCGGCTTTATTCCGGGTATCAAGCCGGGGAAGAAAACGGTTGAATTTATTGATACGATTATATCTAAGATTACATTGCCGGGTTCGATATTTTTGGCTTTTGTCGCCATTATGCCGGCATTTGCGCGTTTGTTTGGCATCAATTCGCAGTTTGCCCAGTTCTTTGGAGGCACTTCGTTGCTGATCTTGGTGGGCGTGGTGCTTGATACCCTGCAACAGATAGAAAGTCATTTGTTGATGCGTCATTACGACGGATTGACAAAATCAGGACGAATAAAAGGTCGTTCCCCGCTTCCGATAGGATAAGAGAACCGAAAAAAGAAGTCGGTATGATGATAATACGGTACAAAACGGAACGGGAAATTGAAGTTATAAAAGAAAGTTCTTTGATAGTTGGAAAAGCGCTTGGAGAAGTAGCAAAAAGGATACGTCCGGGCGTCAAGACCCTGATGTTGGATGCGCTTGCAGAGGAATATATTCGCGATAATGGGGCTGTTCCCTCTTTTAAGGGGTACAATGGTTTTCCGAATGCGCTTTGTATTTCGGTCAATGAGGTGGTGGTTCACGGCATACCGGGCGACTACGAACTCAAAGACGGCGATATTGTTTCGGTCGATTGCGGAGCTAAAAAGCATGGTTTTCATGCCGATTATGCCTACACCTTTTGCGTGGGAAATGTGGACGAAAAAGTACGTAATTTGTGTGTTCGCACCAAAGAGTCGCTGTACAGGGCGATAGAACAGGCGAAAGAAGGAAACAGAATAGGAGATGTAAGTTTTGCGGTTCAGTCGTATGTGGAATCGTTTGGATATTCGGTTGTGCGGGAAATGATCGGACACGGAATAGGTCGGAATTTGCACGAAAAACCCGACGTTCCCAATTACGGACCCAAAGGCTGCGGAGCGAAGATAAAAAAAGGCATGGTCTTTTGTATCGAACCCATGATTAATCTGGGACGAAAGGAAATCCTTATCGACAAAGACGGGTGGACTACCCGTACTATCGATGGACTTCCTTCGGCGCATTATGAACACATGGTCGCCATTCGCGAAAAAGGAACAGAACTCTTGTCGACCTACGAATACGTAGAAAACGAATTGAAAATTGAAAATTGAAAATTGAAAATGGCGCAAGCGAAGAAGAAGGAGAAAATAAAGAGTTCGTCATTGCGAGGAGCGCAGCGACGTGGCAATCCAGAACAGGCGTTGTTAAAAGAGATTAAGAAATTAAAGAAATAGAAAATGTAGGGGCGTACCTGCGTGTACGCCCGAAAAAGAAAAGAAGAGAAAATATAATGAGGATAGCAGAGATTAGTATAAAGAAACAAGGAGAACCCCGAAAAGCAGGTTATAGAGCAGG
>JAISRU010000255.1 GCA_031273515.1 Bacteroidales bacterium
GCCAACAAATCAGGCATAATTTTCTGAAACTTATTAAAATAAATCGGGATATCCAACTGCACGCCGCGCCGTACCTTGATCGAAAGCGTAAGTTTATGCTCATCTTTGGTTATATAGTATTGATAACCGGTATCTGCCAACATCGTAGGGAGCCATGTTTCAATACTTTTTCCCGAAATATCGGCAATTTTCGCCGCTTTTTCCAACTTCGATTTCAGTGCAAAAAATTCTTCTTCGATTTCTTCCGAATGTTTGAAAACCTGATAAACAAGATCAGGATAAATGTTGATATAATAACATGATGATGAAGAAATTTCGCCGATTTTCAATGAAATAGTCGGATAAGTTGACCATGAAATAGTCGGATAAGTTGACCATCTGAGTTTTTTCCCAATGCCGGAAGAAATTGTAATTGTTTCTTCCGACTTTTTGAAAGTATAAAAAATTTCACCTCGCCAATTTTTATCTTCTTTTTCCAATGCAAATCCATACAGGTTGCAGCATTGACGAATATCCGACAGAACATCTTTAAGATGCTTTTTTTCACATTTCTTTGCATTATCCAAGCATTCTGACATTTTGTCATTCAGGAACTTGCGTAATTTTGATTCTATTCCGTAATCCATACACTTTTAATTTTATTACTGCAAAATTACAGCACGACTGCGTCAAATGGTGTCTTGGTGTCGTCTTGAACTGTGATTTATTTCGTCTTGAACTGTGATTTATATTTTGGCAGGCTCAATATCCATCTGTTTTCTACCAACATTCCGTTTTCTACCAACATTTTGTCCCTAACGGGACATCTGTAACTATCTGAAAACAGGATGATTATTTTTACGTCATTGTGAGTCCCCCACCCTACTTCGACAAGGGAAAAAAGGAAAACATCTACGACATTGTTTTCCAGATTGCAGGGCAAGCCCGCAATGCCGACGTGGATATTTGCGTCCGCAGGCTCATTTTCAATTTTCAATTTTTAATTCTCAATTAGATTACAGTTTCTTCACGACATTAAGCAATTGTTCGCCTAATCCAATACGGTAGCCTTGTGAAATAAAGACGACCCGTCCGAATGAATCGGCAATAACAAAAATGGGCAGATTTCGAGCGCTTAAATCCATCGACGTTTTTAGCATGTTATAAACGACGGCTTGCTCATCTATTCCGAAAATGATATTTTGAGGCAGTGTTTTAAATTCGTTGGCGTCAAAGGTATTCAGTTCTGTTTTGTTTGGAAAGAGAAAAACCATCGGACGTCCCCATTTTTCAAACTCGGAAGCAACAGCTGCAATGTCATGAAGCGCATGATTTACAGGTTCTTTTTTTGCTTCGAGCAAGGCAAGAACAAAGTATCCGCGTCCGGTTGTTTGCAGGATAGTTGTCGGTTTTAAACCTGTCTGCAATACCATTGTCGCTTCAGGATTGATGTTGCCGATAACCTGAACCTGTTCGTTGGCGCTGTGTATAATAAGCGGAACTCGAAGTGTTTTATGCTCCTTTACTGTAAAAAATTCCAAATGACTAAGCACAGAACCGTCTGCCATACGTCGTCCTGTAGTCAGCAGGTAATAACCCGTATCGAGATCAAAGGCTTTATTGACTAAATCCTTTTCGCCGAAAATCGTACCGTCGTCCGCTGTATTCAATGTGGTGAATTTCCCGTTGGCAAATTTCGCAAGCGTATAGTGGACTTCATATTGCGGAGTTTTCATTGTTGGATCGGGAGTAAAGTCAAGCAGCAACTTTCCCTGTGGTTGACTAACGGCAACTGTTTTTCCTTCCGGACTGAAATCGTTCCATTGTCCATTGAAGAAATATTGCCATTTGGAAGTGGCAGGTTCTCTGCGTGCCGCAATACCCAGCGAACGAAGAAATCCAACAGCCGCAATACCTGCCGAATGAGCATCGCCCGTTTTCAAAAACGCAAAACCTTTTACGCTTAAAGGAATACGCTGCGGATTTAGAGCATCGTTGACAGTTCCGTAAGAACGGAAAAAAGTCAGCGCCTCTTCAGGATTTTGACGCAACTTTTGCCGCAATGCCTCATCCGTTGTGAAAAGATTACGGTACGAAGAAAGCATTTCGTTTGCCACACGCGGATTCAAAACATAACGAGCGAAAAAAACACTATCAGCGAAATCTTTGCTGTAAACTTCTGCAAACTGTAGATGATGCAGCAAAATGTCGGCAGGAGCATCCCGTAAATCTTTTTGAGAAATAACGTCAAGCAACATCAATGCCAGATAACGTTGTTCGGGAGTTACATTGCGTAGAAACTTTTCTATTTCAGCATAATTCCCGCGACTTGCCTCTAAATACAGCCATACCTTTTCAGCATCCATCTTCAGTTCTTTTGCCAGCGTCATCGCTTTTTCTTTGGTATAAAATCCTGATTCATATTGTTGTCGAATAGCATTTTCCGTTTGCAGACGCTCTTCGTTTTTCTGACGTTGTTCATCGCTTATCTTCGTAGTAAGAGGCAGTTCCGACGGAGGCGTAAGCGTATAATCAAAACTGCCCGTGTCGCCCGATTGACGATCAATAACAAGGGTTAATTCCGACTGTTTGCTCACTTTCAGTTGTCGAAAGCCGTACAAATTATCTTTTCGCACCCACACGACCAAATCTCCCAATCCGGAAGTGAGCGTAGCAATACCGTCGGCATTGGTGGTTTTGCTAACGATAGGATAAAATTCGGCATAATTATACAAACCAAAATCGACCGTCGCATTTTCAACGGTTTTTCCCTGTGTATCCACGACTTTAATCTGCACGGTTTTAATCGGCGCATAATTTTCTGTTACATTGATTTCGGTATAACAGGGCGTCTGGGCAATCACTTCATCCTGAGCGTCGTATTTACCGAAAACCTTTGTATGCAGAAGCATGGTACGTTTCGCCGGTGCGCTGAACCATCCCAAATCGAGTACGGGTTCAGGTTCGCAAGCGCCCATGTAATGCCATTTGCCGTCTACCCAGACTTCAATCCATGCATGATTATCGTCGGTATGCGCCCATCTCGGCGTATAGACCTGTCTTGCAGGAATGCCTGCAGCCCGCATCGCCGCTACCGCAAACGTGGATTCTTCTCCGCAACGACCAATAGCAGACCTGACCGTGGCTAAAGGAGAACTTGTACGACTGTCCGAAGGAGCGTATGCTACTTTTTCATGACACCAGTGATTGATTTCCAATGCCGCATCGTGCAGAGAAAGATGCTCTATGCGCGGTTTGAGTTCTCTGTAAAAAACGCTGCGCGACGTATCTAAATTTTCATTGTTCACACGTACAGGCAAAACAAAATGACGAAAAATATCTTCCGGAATATCTTTTCCCCATGTCATTTCGCGACGGGCAGTGAAAGCAAGACGTACATTTTGCAAAAAGAACCCGTTGTCGTAATCTGCCATATCGCTCAGAGGCATAAAAGCATAGAGAAACTGCATGGCTTCATATTCTTCGCTTGTCAGCAGACTGTTTTCTGTAAAAGCAAAAGCGTCGCTTGTCCCGAACAACTGTTTTCGGACATTAAAAAGTGAATCTACTGTCGAACGGTATTCCGTATCGCTGATAAAATGCCGCTCCGAACACGATACCGTCGAAACAGCAAACAAAACTAAAATAAAATAACGAATGGTTTTCATAATAATTGAAATTTGAAATTTGAAATTTGAAAAATTTGATTGTGTAAATGACTGTTCAGGTGATGAACAGGCAGGTTTTCTGAATTAGCAGGATTAAGGATTATGTTTTCCCACGAATACTTAGACCTGCTTCCATATAAATAACAGTATATCTTCATTTTTAAGGTGCAATTTAAGGTGCAATTGTTTTCAATCGTTTTCATCTTCTATGCTTCGGATTTTTTCCGTGGCGAAGTGTTAATCAGATTGCGAGCGCTTTTATAGCGACTTACAAAGTCGGGATGCGTCTGTTTAAAAAGTCCGATCAATTTGTCGATTTTGTCATACAGCACGGAATTTGCAGCGGCAAAGAGATATACAAGATTTTCCGTATGTTGTTTCCGTTCCGTAATGCTCATACGCGGAGAAACTATCTG
>JAISRU010000051.1 GCA_031273515.1 Bacteroidales bacterium
CCGTACATATACCACATCTGATAGCTGAAAAAGAATTTCAGGTTCTGACTGAAAGAAGGAACGTTCGGAACTTCGCGTCCGTTGCGAACCACCACATCTTCTCCTGTGATGCCTGCCCACTGTTTGTATTGCCAAATCTGGGCGTCTTCTCTGCTCCACATTCGGGGGAAGAAAGTACAATAAGTTCCGTCGTAGACAGGCAATAATTTTTCGCGAGAGTCGCCGATTTCATAACGTTCTTTTATTTTCAGTTCTCCGTATTTTGCTTTATTTTCGGCGATAAACTTATTCGCATCAAACTCGGTGAAAAACGATTTAATCTCTCCCATGTCTCCCGTAACAATGTATTTCCGTATGTAGACAGGGTTGCCGTCTTTGGTATCTCTTACCGGCGTATTGTAATATTGTCCGTAGACCAAAGGATTGCTGCCATACTGTTCTCTGTTGAGATAAGCCAACAGTGCAACGGCGTCTTCGGGATCGTTTTCGTCGATAGGCGGATTGGCGTTGGAACGAATCGGCAGTATCAAAAAGGTAGAATATCCCACCAAAAGAAATACCAACGACAGCAAACCGGTACTGAGCAATTTCTTGTTCCGTTTTTCCGAATACCAAAGTCCCCATCCCAACAAGCCCGCTATGAGCAGAAAATAGAAAATCGTTCCCACGTAGAAACCCGTATGAAACGCATTGGCAAACAATCGCTCGAACAAACTCGAAAAACTGACAATACCCGGAACAATCCCCCAGAGAATAATGCCCACCAGCACAAAAGACAACAACAATGCCCACATAATTCCTTTGGGAGAAGGTTTGTATTTCCGAAAATAGACCACCAAGACCATCGCAGGAAGTGTCAGCAAATTCAGCAGATGCACCCCTATCGACAGACCAATAATATAGGCGATGAGGATAATCCAACGGTAGGAATAATTTTCGTCCGACACCCGCTCCCATTTCAATATCGCCCAGAAGACCAAAGCCGTACAGAAAGAGGACATCGCATAGACTTCTCCCTCTACCGCCGAAAACCAGAACGTATCGGTAAAGGTATAGGCTAAAGCTCCGACGATTCCGCTTCCCAAAACAGCAATTGCCTTAGACGTGGTGAAACTGCTTCCTTTTTTAGCGAGAGCCAATTTTCTTCCGAGCATGGTGATCGTCCAGAAGAGGAACAAAATCGTCAATCCGCTACAGACGGCAGACATACAGTTGATACAGAAAGCCACTTTCGTAACGTCGTCTCCTGCGAAGAGGGTAAAAAGACGACCTATCAACTGAAACGTGGGCGCTCCCGGAGGGTGTCCGACTTGCAATTTATAAGCGGTAGCGATATACTCTCCGCAATCCCAAAAACTTACTGACGGTTCTGCCGTCATGATAAAAACCGCCGAAGCGACTATACACAGTATCCATCCTGCGATATTGTTGATGAGTTTATAATTCTTTAACATGATTTGTTCGTTATTTCAATATTTTGAATATAAAGTATATAAGCTGTTTATTTCAGTGTACCGATCTGTTCTGTCCAGCATCTGAAAAATATCTGCAAAAGTACAAAAAATAATTGAAAATTGAGAATGGAGAATGGAGAATGGCGCAAAGCAACGATTTTTATTTCCCGCAGATTTCCGCAGAGTTACGCAGATTTCCGCAGAGTTTTTTTTCTCCCCTCTCCAAAATGGAGAGGGGCAGGGGGAGGAAAAAATAATCATGTTCATCAGTTAATCAGATGGTTATTGAGCGTAGCCGAAATATAAATCAGCGTTCAAGACAAAAGGGGAAGGCAGGGAAGACAATCCTCGTCCGAATGGCATGACTGAAAATTCTCAATTTTCAATTCATTTACGCAGTTACGTATTTCCGACTGCACGAACGACAACATTCATTCGTTCACTTTACGCAATTATCCATTGTCCATTATCCATTGTCAATTGTCCATTGTTTACGTCCGCAGGCAATTTTCAATTTTCAATTCTCAATTTTCAATTATTTAAGCTATCTTTGCAGACAAATAAATAAGATGGAGAACAACAAGAAATTATTTCTATTAGATGCGATGGCTCTTATTTTCAGGGCATATTATGCGTTGAATAAAAATCCGCGCATCAATTCCAAAGGATTGAATACTTCGGCAATACTTGGCTTCACCAATTCATTGTACGAGATTATCAAAAATGAAAAACCGACCCATATCGGCGTCGCCTTTGACAGTCATGGTCCTACGCTTCGGCACATAGACTATGTCGACTATAAGGCAAACAGAGACAATACGCCCGAAGATATTCTGCTGAATATTCCTTATATAAAAGAATTGTTGTCCTGTTTCGGTATCCCGATATTGGAATTGTTGGGCTATGAAGCCGATGATATTATCGGGACACTGGCAAAAAAAGCAGAAAGAGAAGGATTCACTACCTTCATGATGACAAGCGATAAAGATTACGGACAATTGGTGTCGGAACATATTTTCATCTATAAGCCTGCGCACATGGGCAATACGGTTTCCATTTTGGGAGTAAAGGAAATATGCGAAAAATACAATCTGCAGTATCCTGAACAACTCATCGATATTCTCGGTTTATGGGGCGATGTCAGTGATAATATTCCCGGCATAAAAGGCGTCGGCGAAGTAAGCGCAAAGAAACTGATTGCGGACTTTGGCACTGTCGAAAATCTGCTTGACAATGTGGATAAGATCAAAAACGAAAATCTGCGCAGAAAAGTAAAGGAAGGAGCGGAAAATGCGTTATTATCGAAATCATTAGCGACCATTATTCTGGATGTTCCCATGGAATTTAATGCCTCGCAACTGGCTTATAAAACGCCCGACGTCGAGAAACTGAGAATACTCTTTGAAGAATTAGAGTTCAAGAGCTTGTTTCAGCGTATCTATACCGATCTTCATCTGCAACAACCGAAAGCCAATCCCATCAGGAAAACAACCACCCTCAATCTGTTTTCCGCATTGGATGAAGATACGGAAAATACGGAACAATCGGAACAGGAGGGAGCAAAAATCGAATCCAATTCCATACATACGGCTCAAAAACGATATACACTGATCAATACGTCCGAACAGGTGGAAGAGTTAGCAGCACGACTTTCAGCCTCTTCCTCTTTCTGCTTCGATACGGAAACGGACGGATTAGACCCTCTGCAATGTCGACTTGTCGGTCTGGCGGTTGCATGTCGGTCGGGAGAAGCCTTTTATATTCATTTTCCGTCTGACAGGGAAGAAACAATGCGTTGGTTGCTGTCGTTAGCGCCGGTTTTCGCCAATGAACAAATTGAGAAAATCGCCCAAAACCTGAAATTCGATATGCGGGTGTTGGCGTCTTATGGCATTGTTCTAAAAGGAAATCTGTTCGATACCATGCTGGCTCATTATATCCTTGAACCCGAAATGCGTCATAATCTGGATTTACTTGCCAAATCGTATCTGGATTATACGATGATTTCCTACGATGACCTTGTCGGAAAGCATACAGGTATTGATAAGGTTTCGGTAGAAAAAGTAACGGACTACGCCTGTGAAGACGCCGACATAACCTTCACACTGAAAGAATTATTGGCAGACAAACTCCATGATCAACAACTTACTTCCCTGTTCCAGACCATCGAAATGCCCCTTGTTCCCGTATTGGCAAGCATGGAATCGACGGGCGTACATCTTGATACTGATTTCCTGCATGAGTATTCAGTTCTGTTGGGACAAAAAGCAGATGCGATTCAGCATGAGATATTTGAACTTGCCGGCGAAGAATTTAATATCGCCTCTCCAAAGCAACTTGGAAGAATACTGTTTGAGAAATTACACATTATCGAGAATGCCAAACTGACGAAATCCAAACAGTATCAAACCGGAGAAGAAGTCTTGCAAAAGATGGAAAACAAACATCCCATCGTGAAAAAAATATTGGAATACAGAGGATTGTCAAAGCTGAAATCGACATACGTAGACGCTTTTCCCGATCTGGTCAATCCTGTTACCAAACGCTTGCATGCACAGTTTAATCAGGCGGTAACGGCAACGGGAAGATTAAGTTCAAGCAATCCCAATCTGCAAAATATTCCTGTCCGCGATGAAGAAGGACGTAAAATCAGAGAGGCTTTTATTCCTGCCGACGATCAACATACGCTTTTGGCTGCCGATTATTCACAGATAGAACTTCGTTTGGTCGCCGCTTTGAGCGAAGACGCTGATATGATGAATGCTTTTTTCAATGGAGATGATATTCATGCCGCGACAGCCTCAAAAATCTACGACGTCCCTATCGAAGAGGTTACACGGGATATGCGAAGA
Source organism: Bacteroidales bacterium (assembly GCA_031273515.1). Lineage (GTDB taxonomy): Bacteria > Bacteroidota > Bacteroidia > Bacteroidales > WCHB1-69 > JAIROC01. The sequence goes on from JAISRU010000051.1 coordinate 4,307, forward strand.
AATGCCAAGACAGTCAATTTCGGTATTGTGTATGGCATCTCTGCTTTTGGGCTCTCCGAAAGATTACTTATCCCGCGAAAAGAGGCTGCCGATATTATTCAGCAGTATTTCGATAAATATCCGAACATACAGAAATATATCCAGAATCAAATCCGCTTTGCCCAACAACACGGCTATGTGGAAACATTGATGAAACGTCGTCGTTATCTGCGCAACATCAATTCTGCCAACAACAATCTCCGCAGTTTCGACGAACGAAATGCCATCAATGCGCCTATACAAGGCTCTGCGGCAGACATGATTAAAATGGCAATGATTTCTGTTTTCAATCAAATGCAACAACGAAATTTGAAATCGTCGCTGATATTGCAGGTGCATGATGAACTCGTGTTTGACGTTGTAAAATCGGAATTAGATGCCATGAAAGAGATCGTTTTTTCCTGCATGACCAACGCAATGACACTTGCCGTCCCTTTGGAAATCAACATGAAGTCGGGTAATAACTGGCTCGAAGCTCATTAGTCGGACTAATATATCCTATTGGAAAACAGCAGATTATTCCTGATTTAAAAGATATTGAAACAGTCATGAAATCCATATCCGACAGTGTGAAATTATTAACAATTCAGTGTGAATTACTTTTTGAATTAAGTCCTTTTGCAGAACAATATTTTTTCTAATTTTGTATTCTAAAAAGTAAAACAGTGGAAAATAGTCGTATATACAGGTTCGTTTTTTTCTTTGCATGTCTTTGCCTCGTCTTTTTCTCGAATGAAATAAGCGCTCAGAACACCAAAACAAAACTCAGTAATGAGAAGAAACAATTGGAAAAAGAGATAGCAGAACAAAAAAGATTATTGGAGACTACAAAGAAAAACAAAACGGCGTCTTTACAGGATATTCAGTTAATAACAAGTCAGATACGAAAACAGGAACAGTTGATTCAGGTTATCAGTGATGAAATACTTTCGCTTGATAATGAAATCGAGGAAAACTCAAAAGAACTCGGTGAACTAAGAAACAAATTAAGTCTGTTGAGCGAAGAATACAAAAAAACGGTGTATATCGTTTACAAATACCGCAATGTGGTGAATAAGACGGGATTTATTTTATCTGCCGAAAGTCTGACGCAGGCAGTGCGTCGACTGAATTATTTGCAGCAATACTCCCGATTGCTTAATCAGCAGTTGGCAACTATCAGATATACACAGGAAGAAATACAGCGAAAAGATACGCTTTTGCGGCAAAACAAGGCAGAAAAGGCTCAATTGTTCTATGCGAAAAACAATGAGAAACAGACTTTAGCCAAACAACAGGCAGAAAAGAACCAGATTGTTGCTAAATTGAAGAAAAGAGAATCTCAGTTAAACAATGAAATCGTTAAGAAAGTCAATCGTCAGAAGCAGGTAGATGCGGCAATCAAAAAGATCATTGACGACGAAATAGCGCTGCGTATCAAACAGGAAAATGCGGCAAAGAAAAAAAAGACTACTTCCACTGCTTCCACTACTTCCACTGCTCCTGCAAGCAAGAGCGCCGTCTTGAAGTTGACTCCCGAAGAAGCTAATCTGGCTTCGGGTTTTGAAAATAACAAAGGTCGACTTCCATGGCCCGTAGAAAAAGGTTCAATCATTGCAAATTTCGGGACATATACGCATCCTGAAGTATCTTCGGTGATGATGACCAATAACGGAATCAACCTGCTGACGGAAAAAAATGCTTCGGTACAGGCAGTGTTTGAAGGCGTTGTATCAGGCGTGATAGAAGTCGACGGCTCGAAAGTTCTGCTTATACGACATGGCAGTTATATTACGGTCTATACGAATTTATCGCAAGTGTATGTCAAGAAAGGAGATAAAATAAAGACGAAACAGATAGTCGGAAAAGTCCGAAGCGACCCCTCCGAACCTAACTCCGAACTGCATTTTGAAATCCGCAAAGATAAAGACCCCCTAAACCCTGCCCTCTGGATTAAACGATGACAATTATCAATGGTTAATGGTTAATGGTTAATGCCATTCGGACACAAATACCCACGCCGTCATTGCGGGCTTGACCCGCAATCCCCTTTTGTCTTTTTCCCAAAATCGCTATGCTTCATTGGGGGGTATTCATATTGAACTCCTTCGGAGTTTTTTAACCTCATTTCCACCTGATTTTCTTAACAAAACTACCTCAGTCGCCAAGGAGTTACCCCAGAACCCCAACCTCATTACCTCATTATTTTATCTGTTTATATTTTCTCTTTTATTTATATCCAATACCTGACAAAACGTAATATAATCATCCCCTTGTGTGTCCAAATTTATCTTTCGTCATGGGTGTTTCAATTCTCAATTAATTCTCATTTCATCGGAGGAAAAAAAATATTGCACAGTCATTACAATTATTTTCAAAGAGGTACGTTTAGAACGAGGTCATTGTACCGTAATATTTTTAGCAAATGTAATCGGATATACATAAAAAAATCCTATCTTTGCAGACTAACCAAATATAATAAAAAATATGGGAAAAATAATCGCAATAGCAAATCAAAAAGGAGGCGTAGGAA
>JAISRU010000120.1 GCA_031273515.1 Bacteroidales bacterium
AGTTTCAAAAAGTACCTCATCCTGTTATCCATCCGATTGTTTTTGGTTTTTCTCCTTAAAATACTTGCATGCCTGCGTGATACCGCATTGCGAACATTGTGGATTTCGGGCAAGACAAATATAGCGTCCATGCAGAATGAGCCAGTGATGTGCAGTCGGAATCAGTGTTTCGGGTATGTTTTCCACCAATTGTTTTTCGGTTTCCAAAGGATTTTTTGCATTTAAAGTCAGTCCTATTCGCTTCGATACTCTGAAAACATGCGTATCCACCGCCATTGCAGGCTTGTTGAAAACGACAGACGCAATCACATTGGCGGTTTTGCGTCCCACGCCGGGCAGTTTTTGCAGTTGTTCGACGTCGTCGGGGACAATTCCCTTAAATTCATCCGTCAAGACAGTTGCCATGCCTTTTAGATGTCTGGCTTTGTTATTGGGGTACGAAATACTTTTTATCAGCGCGTAAATGTCTTCCACAGCGGCATTTTTCATGTCTTCCGCCGTCGGATATGCCTGCCATAAAGAAGGCGTAATCATGTTCACCCGTTTATCGGTACACTGTGCCGACAAAATAACCGCTACTAACAACTGATAAGCATTTTCATAATGCAATTCGCTGGCAGCATTCGGATTATTTTGCTGAAAATAGGCTATAACAAATGCGTAACGTTCTTTTTTAGTCATTTCTAATCATTCTGTTCTGCTAATTTTTCTTCCAAATCTTTTATATACAGATTATCGGGATATGCTTTGGCTAATGCGGGATAAATGGTTTTGAGCAAATCTTTATCTTCTTTCATGGTGAAAAAAGCATTGTTTCCAAGTTTCTGATAAAACGCAAGTAATGACGCAAGTCTATTGGGATGAGCAAGCATACAATCGGTCAAATAGCGTTTATGCAATTCAAAATTGACTTGATAAATGCTGTCTATCCTGTTTTTCACACTGTCAAAATCAGACCGACCTGTATGCGAGATAAATTCTTTGGAAAGGATTTTTGTTTTGTCGTACAGTTCGTCTAATTTTCGTCGATTAAGCAGCAGGAGTTCCGATTCTTCATTGCCCTGCACGCTGTATGTCCGGTTCAGATTGGCGACGTCTCCGGTAAAAGAAAGTTTATCTCCCTTATTCGCAATAAAAGAAATGAACGACGTATCGGAAAATCGCATCAGATAAACTCCCGCCTGATCGGTTTTTATTCGACAGGAGAATCTGCCTTTTAATAACAGTACCGTATCGACAGGGATCAGTTCGTCGGGAGCAATCTGCAATAACACAAAATAAGGTTTGTCCGAATTTTCAAACACCCCTGAAATCAAAACCTTATCCTGCCGACAAGCGAAAAATAAAAACACTGTCAGCAAACAAAAAACAAACATCTTCAGTCGTTTCATAACAAAAAAATATCTCTCTTGATTCATTTGTACAAAAGTATATAAATTTCCGACAAAATAAGGTCGGGGAAAAATATTTTTTGCGTTTATACAATAATACAATAGAGAACAGAGTTATATCAACAAAATATTGATACCTTTTGTATTCACAAAAACACATACAAAAATATGTTGCATACTATTCTTTTACAAGCAGAAACGCCGCTAAGCGAGGATATCATCCCCCACGAAGAAAAACTGAATATCTTATCGCTCTTATTCGACAGAGGCAGTATAGGAATTACTATTCCGTTGTTAATTATGTCTGTTATCATCGTCTATATTTTCGTAGACAGATATTTGGCAATCAACAAAGCGGGAAAAGAAGACATTCATTTCATGAATAATATTCGCGATTTCATCCATAACAGTCGTTTAGATTCGGCATTGGCAATGTGTAAAGCCACCAATACTCCCCTTGCGCGTATGGTGGAAAAAGGACTTAGCCGTCTGGGGAAACCTTTAAGCGATATAAACGAAACCATTGGGAATGTCGGTCAGATGGAAGTCGCCCGATTGGAAAAGGGAATGGGATCGATTGCAACCATGTCAAATATTGCTCCCATGCTTGGTTTTTTGGGAACGGTTGTCGGTATGATAGTCGCTTTTCATGACATGGCAAATTCGGGAAATAATCTTGAAATCAGCGATCTGGCGAGCGGTATCTACACGGCGTTGATTACCACTGCCAGCGGATTGGTGGTGGGTATTATCGGATATGTCTGTTACAATGTCTTGGTGGCGAAGATAAGCAAGGTGGTACTATTGCTCGAATCCAGAGCTTCCGAATTTATGGATCTGTTACACGAACCGGCAAACTAACCCGCAAAGACAGTCAGTATGGCAATACAATCAAGACACAAAAATAAGATCGAATTTAATTTGTCTTCACAGGCAGACCTTGTGTTTTTATTACTTATCTTCTTTATGATTACCTCTACATTGGTAAGTCCCAATGCCATTAAACTGCTGTTGCCTAACAGCAGTTCGGGCAAAACGGCTGCTCCCAAGCGTAACTTTGAAGTATATATCGACAAAAATTTAGAATATTCTATCTTGCAAGGAAAAGATTTGATGGCAATAAATAAGGATTCGTTAAATGAAATCATTGCCGATCGTCTGGCAGTTGCCGAGTTGGCTGCGGACAGTACCGATGCAGCAGTGGTTGTAAGGGCAGATACAAGTGTCTCTATTCAAAATATTGTCTATGTTATTGACGCTGTTAATCGGGTTAACGAAACGCAGAATAAAAAACATAAAGTAATATTGGCAACAACGCCAAAGAAATAAAACGAAACATGAAATACAGCGATAAAGAAGACAATCCCATACTCAATAAAGTTATTGCCTGGATTACGACTGCCGTTTTACACGGATTGTTGTTGCTGTGTTTTATTTTCATGGGTTTAACTCATCAGGTTCCACCTCCACCCGAATACGGTGTTGAGTTAGATTTGGGCGGTGGCGGAGGCGGTTCGTCCATACAATCAGTCGATCGTCCGACCGGAACACAACAGACATCTCCCAGTTCAAGCGATAAGATTTCCACACAGGACATAGAAGAAACGGCAACCTTGAATACGGCAAAACGGACTACACCCAATCCGAACAATACGCCGCAGCCGACAACAACAAAAACAAATGTCAGTGAGACGCCTACCGTAAATCAAAATGCCCTGTTCAAACGGAATACGGCACAGGGAGGAGGATCGGGAACTGGTTCGGGGACAGGTAAAGGCAGCGGTTCGGGAACAGGCACGGGAAGCAACGCAGGAAGCGGCGTCGGAAATGCCGGCGGAGATTTTTATTTAGATGGACGTCCTGTGGAAAGCAAAGCTTTTCCAAAGGCAAAAAACAATCTGGAAGGAACCGTAAAAGTCGATTTCAGAGCAGACAGAGAGGGTAACGTGACGTATGCAAAAGCAGGCGGCAGAGGAACAACAATCAACGATCAGCAAGTATGGGAAGAATGCGAGAAGGCGGCAATGCGTTCCAAATTCAAAGCCAAGCCCGACGCTCAAGTGGAAGAAAAAGGAGTTATCACTTATCGTTTTATTATACAGTAATATTTTTTTTATGAATTATTCGGAATGTGTCAATTATTTGTACGACAATTTACCAATCTATCAACGGATAGGCGCT
>JAISRU010000093.1 GCA_031273515.1 Bacteroidales bacterium
TATGAATGTCCTACGGACATTTGAGTTTCCCCGTCAGGGGATACATATCAATAGAAAATGCGATGCCTCCCCAAAACCATATTGTCCGTAGGACATTCACCTGCTACGACCTCTCCAAAGGGAAATCATCTTACGTCATCCTCCTTTTTTCCCTGACGTCCCGGCGGCAGGGTGGGGACTTACAATGACGGGTAAATGGAAATCATGTCCATCAAGTAAATCAGATAAATCAGAGTTCAGACAATAATCATATAAATCACAGTTCAAGACAATAGCAAAGTCATTGAGGCAAAATTTCAGGACAAAATCGTACACGTCTGTAATATTTCCGACGGAAGGTCGTTAGTATATCAATTAACAGAAGCCTTTATATTATGATATTTAAAAGAATAGCTGTGTTTTTCGGCTGTATGATTTTATCAATGCCGTTCTATGCCCAGACCGTCCGACAATCTTATACGCTTAAATGGTATCCTCCTCAATACGAAAAAATAAGCGACGACATCGTGAAATCTTATCTGTTTTTCGAGGGAGCGTCTTTGTATCAGGGAGAAAAACCAACGCCCTTCTTCCGATGTTCTTTTCCCTTGGACAACGGCAATATTTCGGCAAACGTCCGAATAGAAAACCCTGTCTGGCAACCCATGACCGCAGAAGAAATACAACTCGTAGATAAAAATAACCTCTCTGACACCCTCTCTCTGAAAGTCTACACTGAATATACCCGCAAAGTACCCGCTTTGAATGTGGAATTTTTCCCTTTTCGTCAATCAGGAGGAAACCAATACGAAAAATTGATCTCCTTTCAACTGCAAGGTTCATGGAGTATCAACCCAAGTCCGAGAACGCATAAAAGTCGTACCTACGTTTCTAATTCGGTCTTGCACAGGAGCGGATTCTACAAAGTAGCGGTATCTCAAACGGGCGTCCACAAAGTAACATACGCTGATTTCGTGGCGCTGGGAATTAATATGTCTGCGCTTCGTACTGCCGATATCGCCGTCTTTGGCAACGGAGGACGCATGTTGCCCGAATCAACCTCCGAACCTGTCTTTGACGATCTCCCTGAAATCGCCATCCAAATCGTGGACAACAACGGAAACGGCGTCTTTGAACAGGACGATTATCTGCTGTTTTATGCTGTCGGAGTTGTCAATTGGAACTATGTGCCAAGCAGCAATCCGCCTTTTGCGCATGAATTGAACCTCTATACGACCAACACCTGCTATTTTATCAGCATCAATGCAGATGCCGGCGTCAAAAAACGTATCGGTACGCTTCCCTCTTTGTCTTCGGGAGCGACGCATACCGTCAATACATATCACTATTATAATGTATATGAAAAAGACCTTGTAAATGTATACGAAGTGAGCCGTATCTGGTTAGGTGAAGAATTTAATATACAGCAATCGTATGAGTTTCCCTTTGCCGTACCCGGTATTTCCAGAACCCAAAATGCCTCTTTGCGCATACAGACAGCCCTGAAATCGTCGGTGGCTTCTGCTTTTTCGATAACGGCAAACGGTCAGTCGTTGCCCGTTGCAGGTTTTTCTGCTGCATACAATTTAACGTTAATGTCCCCCTTTGTCCGAACATTTCTGCCTGCAAACGATAATATAAACATCGGTTTATCCTACAACAAGCCGACAGGAAGTTCGTTAGGATGGCTCAATTATATTGAATTGCATGCCACGCGATCGCTGGCGCAACATACGGCGATGATTTCTTTTCGTAATCCCGAAGTTGTCGGGAATGGGAACATAGCGGACTACCGTTTTGAAACGCAAGGCAAAAATACGCAAATCTGGGATGTAACCGATCAACACAATGTCAAAAAGATAAATGGGACTAAAAACGGAAACACCTTGTCTTTTATGCTTTCTGCCGACAGTCTGAGAGAATTTATTGCTTTCGACGGAAGTTCTTTTCACAGCGTAACGCCCATGGGAAGAGTCGATCCTCAGAATTTGCATGGATTGTCCAATCTGGATTTTATAATCATTACGCATCCTGATTTTCTGGGAGCGGCAAATCAGTTAGCCGACTTTCGCAGAAGAAACGACAATATGCGTGTTCAGGTCGTAACAACGACGCAGGTCTATAACGAATTTAGCAGCGGCGCTTGCGATATCGGCGCTATCCGCAATTTTCTTAAGATGTTTTACGACCGCGAAACAGCCGTCAATATGCCGAAAAATGTACTGTTGCTTGGAGGTACATCTTACGACCCCCGTAATATCATGGGAAGCAACAGCTGTTTTATTCCCAACTATCAGGGTGCAACTTACATCTATGACCATACGGGAAGTTTATCTACCGATAATTTCTTCACCAAATTAGCCGACGGCAAAGGTACTCCTGAAGGCGATGGGAAAGTTATTAGCGGAAGTATGGACATGGGGCTGGGACGTTTTCCTGTAACAAGCAATGCTCAGGCAATGATTTTGGTAGATAAATCCATTCGCTATGCCTCTTACGAGAATTTAGTCGAACCGAACAGTAAATACGTGTCCAATCTTGGCAACTGGCGCAATATCATTGCCTTTCTGACAGATGACAAGGATGGAGCCGGTTTTCACTTGGAAAATGCCGAAGCAGTGGCTGCCGTTGCAGCTCCAAACAGGTATCTGAATATCGAAAAAATATATTGCGACGCCTATAAAAAAGAAAGCTCTTCGCAGGGAGCGCGCTTTACCGACGCTACAAGAGCCATGAATAACAGGATAGATAAAGGCTGTCTGATGTTTACTTATTTTGGTCATGGGGGCGATAACGGCTGGGCGCACGAACGTCTGTACTTGCCCACAAGAGATCTCAGATTGTGGAACAATAAATACTGTTTGCCTTTTTTCTACACGGCATGTTGTACGTTCGGAAGATACGATAAACTGACAAGTACCTCGCCCGCCGAAGATATACTGCTCAAACCCGACGGAGGCGCTATTGCCTTAATCACATCTACAAGAGACTCTTATTCTGCTTCCAACCAATCGTTCGGGGAACGGATATATGCGCGGGCGTTTGAGCAAACCAATCAGCAATACCTGACACTGGGAGAAATAAATGCCAAGGCGCAGGCAGATTCCAAAAATGAAATGTTTGTCCTTTTGGGCGATCCTTCTCTTACGCTGGCTCATCCCAAACACAAGGTTATTACCGACAGCATCGACGGCATTTCCGTTACTGTTTTTCAGGATACCATTCGGGCATTGCAGTTTGTTACCATATCGGGATACGTCGCCGACCAGAATAATGTGCCGCTTACCAATTTCAACGGATGGGTCTATTCGAGCGTTTACGATAAAAGCGACAGCGTGTCTACCATTAATCCGAATTTAGAGGACGTGAAAAAGTTTCCTCTCCAAAAGAGTATTATCTTCAAAGGTAAATCGAATGTGCGAAACGGACGCTTCTCGTTTAGTTTTATGACTCCCAAAGACATCAACTATGAATACGGATTGGGCAAAATCAGCTATTATGCAACGGGGGACAAAACCGACGCCAAAGGCTACAGCGAAATGATTATCGGAGGAATGAACGATACGGTGATAGATGATAAACAGGGTCCTGAAATAAGTCTGTATTTCAATGACGAAAAATTTGTACAGGGCGGAATAACCACTCCTGCTCCCGTATTATACGCAAAGATTTCGGACGAAAGCGGCATCAACACAACAGGAGCAGGCATAGGACACGATATTACTGCCATTATCGACGGAAATACGTCAGACAACATCGTTTTGAATGATTTTTTTGAATACGATACAAACAGTTATAAGTCAGGTTCGTTGAGTTATGCGCTGAGCACATTACCGGAAGGAAAACACAGTCTGACTCTTCGCGCATGGGACGTGGTAAACAACATGGGAGAAGCCGTTATCGATTTTGAAGTAGTGAACGAAACGGAAATACAAATAAAACATGTTCTGAATTATCCGAATCCGTTTACAACGTCCACTTTGTTTTTCTTTGAACACAATCGTCCCAATACGCCTTTGCAGATTACTATTCAGATTTTCACCATATCGGGAAAATTGGTAAGGACTATCACGCAATTGCAACAGACAACGGGATTTCGCTCCGATCCTGTTCCATGGAACGGACGGGACGAATTTGAAGATAAACTCGCACGGGGAATATACATCTACAGGTTACAGGTTTTGACGCCTGACGGGAAATCTGCGGAGAAAATAGAGAAGATAGCAATTTTGTAATGAGAATGCCGTTATTCTTTTGTTCATAAATTTTTAAACCAAATTCATATTTTAAATATGCGTAAATCAGTTGTTTCATTTGTTTGCATTATATTTCTTGCTTCCTTTACCCCTGCGCAGAGCCAGACTCAAAATGACCCTTTAGGTCGCAAAGGAAGTCCGATTACAACATCTGTTCCTTTTCTATTAATAGCGCCCGATTCCCGTATTGGAGGAATGGGAGAAACCGGAGCGGCAGTCCCTGACGACGCCAATGCACAGCACTGGAATCCGGCAAAATATCTGTTTTCTGAAAAATCATTTGGCTTGTCGTTTTCTTACAGTCCCTGGTTAGCGGGATTGGGCGTAAATGACATACATCTTTTGTATTTATCTTCCTATTATCATGTAACCGATATGGATGCGATATCTTTTTCACTTCGATTCTTTTCCATGGGAGAAATGGAACTGACGGGTCCAACAGGAGAACATATAAAATATGAAAAGCCAAACGAATTTGCCATTGACGCAGCCTATTCCCGTATGCTGATGCAAAATGCAACTAACCGTCTGTCTATGGCTGTTACGGGACGATTTATCTATTCCAAATTAAGTAGTTACACAAATTCGGGAGGCAGTTCCGATGATATTAAAGCAGGTGTATCGGGTGCAGCGGATGTTTCTTTGTTTTACACAAAAAAATTACAGGCAGGCAAACTGTATGAACACAACTTCAACCTCGGATTAAATATTTCGAATATAGGCGCCAAGATTTCGTATTCTTCCAGTCTGAAACGGGATTTTTTACCTGCCAATTTCAGATTGGGAATAGCATACGAGATGCATTTCGACAAATACAACAAACTGCTGTTTGCCTTTGATATAAACAAACTCTTGGTTACTTCTCCTCCCATTTATCAAAGGGACAGTATGAATGCCATTGTTTTGGGACCTGACGGAGAACCTATTATCGAAGGACGCGGTCGCGATCCCTATAAAACGACTGCCGCCGCCGCTGTTTTTACCTCATGGGGAGATGCTCCCAACGGTTTTGCAGAGGAAATGAAAGAGTTTATATTGAATGTCGGAATGGAATATGCCTATAACAACCTGTTATTTGTCCGTGCCGGATTTTTCCATGAAGCACAAAACAAAGGAAATCGACGATACATGACTTTCGGAGCAGGCATCAAATACAGCATCTTTGCCATTGACGCCGCTTATATTTTGCCGGTCAGTTCGCGCAATAACCCGCTTGAACACACGCTTCGTTTCAGCATCTCGTTTGAACTTATCCCGAAAAAGAAATAAACCAACGCCATCAACGCCATCGTCTATGTTAAGGATTGGATTGGGATTTGATACGCACAAACTAACTTCGTCGAGAAAACTGATTATCGGAGGCATTCATATTCCCTGTCATTACGGCTGCGACGGACATTCGGACGCCGACGTATTAATTCATGCCATTTGCGATGCGCTGTTGGGAGCTTCGGGTCAGCGGGACATCGGATACCATTTTCCCGACACGGACGATCGCTACAAAGACATCGACAGCGCAATACTGCTTCAGCAAACGCATTGTCTGCTCGTAGAGAAACAATGGAAGATAGAAAACATTGATGCATCCGTTATTCTCCAGCAGCCTAAATTAGCTCCGTATATTCCGCAGATGCAGACAAAACTCGCCCATTTGCTGAGTCTTGAAACAGATTGCATCAACATTAAAGCCAAAACGTCGGAACGATTAGGCTTTATCGGCAGAGAAGAAGGAGTATCCGCTTATGCTATCGCCCTGCTGTCACGTTGAAAATTGAAAATTGAAAATTGAGAATTGAGAATTGAGAATTGAAAATTGAAAATTGCCTGCGGACGCTTTTGTCTGAACTCTGATTCTAATGATTTATCTGATGGACTATGATTATTAGTGAACGAGTAGACGAGTGAACAAGTGGACAAGAACGCAAAGCGACGAGTATTATTTCCCGCAGAATAACGTAGAAGCGACATAAAGGACACAGAGAAGACACAGAGTTCCACAGAGAAAAATCATGTTCATCAGTTAATCAGATAGATCACAGTTCAAGACAATACTTGTCCACTTGTTTACTGATTAATCACAGTTCAAGACAGCATGGAACAATACGGACGCGGGATAAAGCGTTATTAAAAATAAAAATTAATGGAGGAAATGTCGCGCCGGACAACGGTAATTAAACCGAAATCAAAACTTCTTGACGTGAATTTCAAGGAGTTGACACAGTATAAAGACCTTTGGCGTATGTTCGTCAAAAGGGACATCATTACGCAATACAAACAAACAATATTGGGACCTTTATGGTTCTTTATCAATCCGATACTGACAACCAT
>JAISRU010000124.1 GCA_031273515.1 Bacteroidales bacterium
GCACAGCGATTTTCAAAAATAGGTTCTGTTCCCAATCTGGAATTGGAAAATATCAATCAGATTACGTATGAATTTTTGACTTATTTCCGCAACAGAACTTCTGCCAAAATAGAGTTTCAGACTAAAATTCCCGATCATCCTGTTTATGTGAAAATGAATAAACATTTGTTTGAATGGGTTTTAGAAAATCTGTTCAAAAATGCAGTGGATGCAATGAATGGAGTTGGCACAATTACTGTGGGCATATATAATGATACAAAATTTGTTTACATCGAAATTTCCGATACAGGCAAAGGAATAGAACCCAAACATCATAAAACAATATTTGAACCGGGCTATACTACCAAGAGCAGAGGCTGGGGGTTGGGATTGACGCTTGTCAGAAGAATTATCAATGATTATCATCGTGGTAAAATAGAATTAAAAAATTCCGTTGTAAATAAAGGAAGTGTTTTTAGAATTAAGTTGAAGAAAAATTAACAAATATAATTGAAGTATGAATACACCTATTAAAGTGATTATCTTTTTATTGATGAACCTGTCTGTTGCATTTGCACAAAAGAATCAGGTAGTTGTTGTTTCGTCGCAGGCGCAGCAAGCGGAACGTTTGTACAATAACGCTGTTTTGCAATACACAAACAAGGCTTACAATGCGGCAACTAATTTTTTGCAGGAAGCATTGAATATTAATCCCAATCTGGCAAATGCTTACCTTTTGTTGGGGACAATTCAGCGGGAAAAAGGAAATATCCCAAACGCCGTCAAAATGTATCTGACCTATTCGGAAAAGATAAAACACAAAGACAGCGCATATTATATGATAGCCTTGATGTATTACGATTCTCTCAATTATGAAAATGCGTTGAAATATACCTCCATGGCAATACAGGAAAATGCTTCGGATTACAAAACGCATTATCTGAAAGGATTAATTGAGTTTGACCTTCAACAATACGAAGAAGCTATCAAGGATTTTACGGCTGCCCTGTCGCTTAAAGAGACCCTTGCGGAATTGTACAATGACAGAGGATGCGCTTATTATCAGACACAAAAGTACGAAGATGCACTAACAGACTACAACGAAGCTATCCGACTTCGCGCCATTCCCGATTATTACAACAACAGAGGCAGCGCCGAATATGCGCTGAACAATTACAGTAAAGCAATCGAGGATTATACAACGGCTATTCAGATAGATCAATTGAATTATCAGGCTCATCTCAACAGAGGCGTTGCGCAGCTGGCATTGGCGGAATACAATGAGGCGTTTGTCGATTTCGGAAAATGTATCCTCCTTAATGATAAATCTGCCGAAGGCTATAATTACAGAGGGATTGCCTGTTTTAAGTTAAAAAAATACGCTGAAGCCATTGCCGATTTTGATAAAGCAATATCCCTGAACCCGCAATACGGAGAAGCATATCTGCACAGAGGAAATGCAAAAGAAATGCTACGGGAAGAAGAACCGGCATGTAAAGACTGGCAACAGGCGCTCGACATGGGAGTGAAAAAAGCGGAAGAATATATTAATAACCAATGTAAATAACATTATTATGAAGAACTTGTTTTTAATTTTTTGTGTGAATGTCTTTTTTATTGTAAACGCTACGGCTCAGAATATTGAATTTACAAAAGAGAATTTTCCGAAGCAGAGCAAACAGTTGAAAGAGGCTTTGAAGAACATACATTCGGGAGATAAACAATATACGAAGAAAAAGGAAGATCCTCTTAAATACACACAGGCGCTGAATTTCTATAAGAAGGCTTATCGGTTTAATGTCAACAATGCCGAACTGAATTTAAAAATGGCAAATTGTTACTACAAACAAAACAACATGGATTTAGCCATTCGGTTTGGAGATAATGCTTATGCTTTAAATCCTCACGATACAAACAAGGCATTGTTTTACAGGGGATATCTACAGCAGCAGAACGCTAAATACGATGAAGCTATTCAGGCTTTTACCGTTTTTGAAGCCAATCCTGCCCTTGCCCGTGAAGAAGCGCAGGCTGTCAGACAAAAGATAAAAGAATGCGAAACAGCTAAAGTTTTGATAAAAAATGAAATACCATGTTTTATTGACAATCTGAATGGCAACATTAACGAAGCCTTTGACGAATATGCGCCTGTTCTCACAAACAATGATTCTGTACTGTATTTCACAAGAAAAGAGTACATCAACGAAGAAAGCGATAAAGAACGAACTTATATTTCACACAGAGATTTCTCCCAAAAAATCGGGTTTGGTCCTGCTTCTGTTTTTCAGGAAAAACTGTTCAAAGAGAATGAAGCCTTACAGACAATGTCCAAAGACGGAAATTATGCTATTGTCTATAATACCAAAAACGGCGGCGACCTCTATGAAATGACAATCAAAAAAGGACAATGGACAAAACCCAAAAGCATCAAAGTCATTAATTCTTCAGGTCATGAAACTTCCGCCTCGCTGAACGAAAAAGGAGATACCCTGTATTTTTGTTCCGACAGAAGCGACAGCTATGGAGAACATGATATTTACATGAGCGTTCGGAATAAAAAGGGGAAATGGACAAAACCTCAACATTTGAGCGACAAAATAAATACTCCTTTGGATGAAATTTCCGTATTCCTTGATGCGGAAGGAAACACTTTGTATTTCAGTTCGCAGGGACATCAAAACATGGGTGGATTCGACATCTTTAAATCTACCCGTGAAGATGGACAATGGACTAAACCCGAAAATATGGGTTATCCGATCAATTCTCCTTGTGAAGACGTCTATTTTTCAATTTCAAAAGATAAAAAGACCGCTTATTTCTCTTCCAACAGAAAAGGAGAAGGAGAAGGGAAACAGGATATTTATAAAATCACTTTCTTGGGAGCGCCCAAATTGTTTTTATTCAATACCGACAAGGTTTATTTCTCCGATCATGCATCATTGCAGCCTTACAATGTAGAGTCGTTGGAACTTGAGAAAGAAAAATCGACCACCATACACGGCATTGTTATCGACGGCAAAACAAAAGCTCCCTTGTATGTGATAATAGAATTATCGGATATTGGGGAAAATCAATTATTGACAACATTTACTTCCGACAGTGTTACAGGTAAATATACCCTGTTGCTGCCCGCCGGTAGAAACTACGGCATAAACATTAAAAAAGAAGGTTATCTGTATTATTCCGAAAATTTCAATGTATCGGATTCATCGGATGTTCAATCGATTGATCAGGTGATTTCTTTGAATAAAATAGAAATCAATCAAACCATTATATTGAAGAACATCTTTTTCGACGTCAATAAAACAACGTTGAAACCGGAATCCGCTACCGAAATAGAGAATGCTTACAAATTAATGATTGAAAATCCGAGCATAGAAATTGAAATTTCGGGACATACCGATAATGTGGGAACGGACGCCTATAATAAGAAACTTTCTCAGGGTCGTGCGGCGGCGGTAGTGAATGCATTGGTGGAAAAAGGTATTGCTCCGTCAAGAATGAAAAGTGTGGGATACGGTTTCGATAAACCCATTGCTCCCAACAATACCGAAACAGGACGGATGCAAAATAGAAGGACGGAATTTAAAATAATTAAAAAATAACAGCACATTCTAACGGGGAATAAGGCATTATCTTTATTCCCCGTTTTGACGCTGTGAATAAAGATAATAAATAAACTCAACAGATATGCAGAATTTAAAATCATATATAGAAGAAAACAAACAACGGTTTATGAATGAATTATTTGAATTAATTCGTATTCCGTCGATCAGTTCCATGGCTGAGCACAAATCCGATATGCTTCGTTGTGCCGAACATTGGCAAAAAATAATCACAGATGCAGGAGCCGATACCTGTAAAGTTATGCCGACCAAAGGAAATCCTGTGGTATATGGAGAAAAAATCATAGACCCTTCAAAACCAACCGTATTGGTTTATGGACATTATGACGTAATGCCTGTCGATCCTGTTGAATTGTGGAAAACTCCGCCTTTTGAACCGGTCATTCACGACGGTAAAATCTGGGCGCGCGGAGCTGATGACGACAAAGGACAATCGTTTATGCATGCAAAAGCGTTTGAGTTTATGGTGAAAACACATCAGCTGCCCTGCAATGTGAAATTCATGATTGAAGGGGAAGAGGAAATCGGTTCGGAACATCTGTATGATTTTTGCAAAGAAAACAAAGAGATGCTTCGTGCTGACGTGATTTTAGTATCCGATACGAGTATGATTGCTTCGGATATTCCGTCCATTAC
>JAISRU010000125.1 GCA_031273515.1 Bacteroidales bacterium
TGCGCCGGCAGCGTTTATTTTTCCAACGCACAGACCGATGTAGGATTTCGTCGACCTGTGGGCATGGCAAGCGGACATATTTCGTACGGAACAGGAACGGCAGTGCCGGGCGCCCGCGTAGTAGCCGAACCCCTCAACGAGGGCGACGCCGCCAATGCCCGTAAAAGCGTTTATTTCAATGGTTCTGCAACAAGCTATATGCTGATAAACAATACAACAAAGGTACTCGGTGGACAGGAGTTCTCGTTTCAGGCATGGATAAATCCGCAAACCAAACAAAATGCAACCATATTCTCCACCGACAACAATCAGGTGTCGCTCAAATATACCTCGCTAAACACCATGGAATTTAAAACGCCTGCCGCCACGCTGACCTTTGTCGATACGTTTGCACAACTCAATCAATACAGTCAGCTCACCGCCGTATATGCAGGCAACAAAATGCAGGTCTATATCAATGGCATATTGTGTCAAACGACAACTTTCTCTCAGCAGAGCTATACGGCGCAATCGACCGACAACGTGAAAATAGGAACCAACTTTAGAGGCAATATCGACGAAATACGTTTCTGGGGCAGAAGTCTTGACTCCGCCGCCATAGCCGAAAATATGGGTATGTATCTCATCGGCAACGAAAGCAGTTTCCGCGCTTATTACCGCTTCGAGGAGGCAATACCGTCAGCCGTTTACGATATGTCGTTTACGGGCAACGACAATTACAACCGAAACAATGCGCAACTTGTCAATGCGGTTCTCACCGACAGCATTCCGAATCAGTCGCAGTTGTCGGTATCGGGCATTACCGACGTCAACGGCAATTATATCATCGGCGCCATTCCTTATGCCGGCACCGGCACAACCTATCGTTTTGTTCCCATGTTCGACGTACACACCTTCAATCCGACCAACAAAGTGCGGATGATAAGCGCCAATACGCCTGTCCAGAGCGATATCGATTTTGAAGACGTATCCTCGTTTCAGGTATCAGGAACGATCCTTTATGCAGGGACTTCCGTTCCTGTATCGGGCGTGTCTTTTGTAGTCGACGGTTC
Source organism: Bacteroidales bacterium (assembly GCA_031273515.1). Taxonomy (GTDB): domain Bacteria; phylum Bacteroidota; class Bacteroidia; order Bacteroidales; family WCHB1-69; genus JAIROC01. Next base: position 1,053 of record JAISRU010000125.1, read on the forward strand.
CAATCCCTGCATGAAAGACGGCAGACTGATTGAAACCGACGCCAATGGACAATACACCATTGAAGTACCTATTGGCTGGCATTTTATCACGGCGCAAAAGTCGGGACACATCCTTGCGGCATTGCGGGGCGTGAACGGATATATTGCCAACAACCGTTTTCCTGCCGACAGCGTTGCCCGCTACGATTTTCAGGCAACTGAAGAACTGAATTTCACCGACAGCACCCGCGTTGAATTGGTAGGACGATTTACAGGCGGTCCGGTGGAAGCAAAGAAACCTGTCGGCTTTGGATTGAGCAAAAACAATCTTGGCGTAGCCGAACTGACATTTTCGTTGGTCAAAAACGGCATGACCAATCTCAACACGACAGATGTAGTCGAAACGCATGTTTCGTCGTCGGGCAGACTGACCAATACGCAGACCTACACCCGTCAGAGCAATCAGGTAAAAGTAACCACCAATCCCCAGACGGGAGAATTTGTTGCATGGCTCATTCCCGAAGATCATCAGGTGAATGTCCTCAATAATTCGACGATAGTCTCCTCTACCAATCCTGCCCACAGTGTAACATACAGCGGGATTATCAGCATGAAAACGCAGACCGAAACAGGCTATCTCTACGACAGCGATACTTCGACAGTCGCCATTGACGAAGGTAATAAACAGATAACCGATACCATTTATTATCATCAGAAGTTAGATTTGATTTATCGCGCCTCGCCGACCATTGAAGTACTGAATGCATCCACTTCCGACACCATTTTCGGTGATACTTTGCACGTGATTACCGATGATCTGGGCAACAAAGATACCCTGAATTTGGTTGAGAACAGACAATATGCAACAGGTTTGCCCGTCTTTACGCATCAGGGGACTTATGCTTTCGATATCAGCGTATTTGAACAGTACGACAACCGGGACGGAAATCCTGTTGTTGTCGATCGCGTACCGACGGTAGACGGAACAGTAATTGCCAATACCGACATGGTTACAGGCAATTATCCCACTGAGGCAGCATTAGACCAGAACGGGAAAGCACAGATTACTTTCATGATAGACGCTCCCAATGTTACCTACAACAGCAACGATCCGTCGCAAAGCTATACGAAAAACTTTAACTTTCAGGTAAACTTTTCAGACGGTACGCCTTCCAAACAATGGAACCCCGTCAACAGGAACGCTTATGTATTTGGCGCTAAAAGCGACGGCAACAATTTTGTTACCAAAGGACCCAAGCGGGTAACTATTGTTTTGCGCGACCCGCCCGGCTCCAACAGCTACGCATGGGTGGAAAAAGGCAGCGTAATTAACAGTACGCATAGCTGGGGCGCACGCTTCGGAAATACAACAGGAATAACAACCAAATTTGCATACGGAGTAGATCTGGAAACTTTTGCAGGTATAGGAGCAGGATTAATCATTAGTTCGGAAGTAAAAAACGATTACACGGTAGGATTAAACACCGCACATGCCGGCGGATGGGACAATTCTTCCTCAACGGTTACCACCATTACAAAAACCATTAGCACGAGCGCCGAACCTGATTATGTAGGTCCTGATGCAGACGTATTTGTCGGCGCTGCCTATAATATAATATTCGGCGAAGCCAAAATGATAGGCGTTATCGACGAAAACAATGTAACCGATCCTGTAGGAAGCGTACTGACAAGCCGCAGCGGAAAAAACTACATGGTAGGTTCCGAAAGAGGTATGTTTTTGGTGCCTGAATTTGAAACCGATTTTTACTTTACCCGCAAGCATATTGTGGATAATGTGATTCCAAATCTTGAAAAAATACGCAATACCATGCTGACTTACGATCCGTCGATGCCAACGTCGGGCAATCTGACAAACAGTCCTGTTTACATCAGCATATTACCGCCCGATGATCCCAATTTTGGCAAAAGCAACCGCGATACAAAGGCATTCGGACAGGCGGCTACCACTTTTGCTAGACGATACGACATCGGAGACAGCGCCGTACTCAAAACGCCGTCGCTTGTAAACAGTTACTACATCCTCAATCCTGACAGTTGGGCAATAGACAGTTTGGCTACCGACTCCTTACAGTTTTACAATACTGATATCGATGCATGGAAACAGGTACTTGCCAACGATGAAAAGCAAATGTTAGAAGCGGCAAAATTGAAAAATATTTCCTTTGATGCAGGCGCTATTTACGAGGAAAGCAGCGCTACCGAAACGACGCACAGCTATACCAACGTCTATGAAGGTTCAGCAAACCTTGTGGGCGCTTTGAATACGGGGGCTACGTTTAATGCAACCGGCGTTTTCTTTACCATTGAAGAAGAAGTCAACTCCTCATTTTATGATAACGAAACAGAAGAAAATACCACTTCTGTTACTTACGGTTACCACCTCGAAGACGGCGATCCAAGCGATTACCATACCGTTGATATTAAAAAGCCGTCAACGCCTTATGCAACGGCATTCAAGCTGCTTGGCGGACAAACATCCTGTCCTTACGAGGGCGAGATAACGGCTCAGTATTATGAAACGACGGGTTCGGCAGGCATACTTCAGCAGGGAACGTCAATGGTACAGGACCCTTATATGTCGATCAACACCAATTTCATCGGGAATGTGCCGGGCAACCGCAGCGCTAATTTTTCGTTATTGGTCGGCAACGGTTCATTGGTGAGCGATGCATGGTATATGCTTACGGTCGATGAAAAAACCAATCCCGACGGACTGATATTGGAAGTAGACGGACTGCCGATTGGCAACGGTCGCGTTTTTGCTTTCGATCCTACGGAAGCCTTCAACAAGACGCTCTCTGTCCGCAGAACCCGTCAGGATGTTACCGAATACAACGACATTCGTTTGGTGCTTGCATCCACTTGTCAGGACGATCTGTTCGACGAGTTGTGGATATCGGTACATTTCTTGCCTGCGTGCAGTGATTTGGTACTTGACAGACCTGTAAGCAATCAGATACTGAACATTCTCAGCGGCGACAGCGCACAGTTTATCGTCAATCAGTACGACGTCAATTATTTGAATTTCGATCACATTGTTTTGGAATACAAACCGGCGACTCAGAATGCGTATATTCCCTTCGGCTATTATTACAAGGACAGCGCCGCATACAAAAACGCTTCGACTGTTCCCGACGACCAGAAACAGGTTATCGACAACAATGCAACCGACCTCAGACAATGGTGGAAAGCGCCTGTTCAGGATGGATTTTACCTTTTACGCGCCCGTTCGGTATGTCCAGCGGGAGCGGCGCTGAGTTACGAATCGATTTCGGACGAGGTACAGGTCGTAAAAGACATGATTTCACCGATAGTCTTCGGCACGCCTCAACCTGCAGACGGTATTCTTGCCGTCGATGACAATCTGCTGATTGACTTCAACGAGGCTATTCAGCCTGATTATACGTACCGCATCAGCGTACAGGGCGAACTCAACGGAGAAGAACTGCTTCACAATGCAGGATTGCAGTTCGACGGAGTCAATGATGTTGTGGAGATCAATCAGCCCTTGAATTTGGAAGGCAAATCGTTCACGGTTGAAATGTGGACGCTTCGCGACAACAGCAATCCGCACAATGCTGTTTTGTTTTCTCACGGAACGCAGGACAGCAAATTTGAACTGGGCGTCGACGCATCGCACAAACTCTGGGTGCGCATCGACGAAGACAGCGTATCGGCAGTTATGCCCGTTCAGGACATTACCAATTCATGGACGCATATTGCAGCCGTATTCGACAACGAACAGAACAATATTTCGGTTTATGTGAACGGGAATGCGGCGACGAATGCAGGGGGAATACCTTCGCACATTACGTCGGTAGAATATGCGGCGACGGGCATTATCACGGTCGGCGGCGACTTTGACAAAATGAATTGTTACAATGGCAAGATGAACGAACTTCGTTTGTGGACAAAGGCGTTGAGCGGCACAAAACTCTACGAACAGATGAGTAAGAAACTGTCTGGAACGGAAGCCGGACTTGCCGGTTACTGGCAGATGAACGAAGCGCGCGGTACGCTTGTCAGCGACAGGATACGTGGACGCAATGGCGTTACCACTGCCCAATGGTATGCGCTTCCTGTGGGACGATCCTTGAGTTTCAACGGCAACGGCTATGCAAAAACGAGCATAACGGAAATAGGACCCGAAGCCGACTTTTCGCTCGAATTTTGGTTCAGAGCCGACAGTCTGAACAGCAATGCCTGTCTTTTCTCGACCGGACGCGGCGACAATGGAGATGAAATTCAGAGTGGAAATCAGTTAAACGACAAATTCAGTATTTACTTTGATGCGTCGCAGAATTTGGTATTGCGTTCGTCGGGAAAGACGGCGGCGATAGCGTCCAATCTGGCAGACAACGACTGGCATCATTTTGCGATGTCGGTTAGTCGTCGGGGGAATGCGAACATTTATATCGACGCCAATTTGCAGACGTCGTTATATGCAGCAGATTATTTTGGTTCGTTCAAGGCGAGTAAGTTGTATCTGGGAGCCATGGGTTGGGAGAAGAATTTCACGACCGATACTGTTGCTTATTTCTTCAGAGGCAATATTGATGAATTGCGTATCTGGAAAGCGATGCTCACGCGCGAAGGCATCCGTATAGCGTCTTCGTCGCGTTTGAACGGAGATGAAGCAGGATTAAGGGCGTATTATCCTTTCGACACCACCGAAACGGTTACGTTGATACATCCTACATTGTGCGATCAGATGGATACATCCCGCATTGACAACGGAGAAGAAGCAAGACGAAATGAAGCCTTTGTACTTTATTCTGGAGCGTCGTCATCGGTACTTGCCGCCAACATCACGCCTGCTCGACGCTTGCAGAATGTACCTTTCGAGCGGGTATACAATGAAAATCAGATATACCTCAACCTGACAGCGCCCATGAGCAGCATCGAGAACTGTGTGCTTGAAATAAGCGTATCGGACGTAAAGGACATGCATGGCAATATCATTGTCAATCCTGTAAAGTGGACGGCGTTTATTGATCGGAACTATCTCAAATGGGGCGAGGAACATTTCAGTTTTGTAAAGAATGTATTTGATCCGCTTTCGTTCACGGTAGAGGTAATCAACAGAAGCGGTTTGGAACAGACTTTCAACATCGAGAACATGCCGGCATGGTTGAGTGTAAGTCCTTCTTCGGGGACGATTTCTCCTGCGGGCAAGATAACGGTGAGGTTTACCGTAGACGAGGGTCTGAATGCAGGCATTTACGATGAAAACATTTATCTGCGCAACAGCAATGGATTTAACGAACTGCTCGCAATCGACCTGCGTGTATTGGGCAGCAAACCCGAATGGGAAGTGGATGCTTCTCAGTACAATTATTCGATGAACATCTTCGGAGAACTCAACATCAACGGCATAGTTTCGACCGATCCTGAAGACATGCTTGCAGCATTTGCGGGCAACACTTGCGTAGGGATTGCGAATTTGCGTTATGTTGATCAGTACGACAGGCATTTGGCATTTTTGAATGTGTATGGCAATACGGGAGGAACGCCTTTGCATTTCAAGATATGGGATGCGAGTGCGGGTATTATCTATACGATGATCACGCCCGACACGCTTGTTTTTGCAGAAAATTCTTATTATGGAACAGCGAAAACGCCGATAACGTTCAGGGCGATAAACTACATTGAGCAACACATTCCGCTTGCGCAGGGGTGGAATTGGATATCGAAAAATGTATCCACGCCTGCCATGACGAGCATCAATGCGACTTTTGTCAATAATTCGTTTGCATCGGGAGATTTGTTGAAATCGCAGTTTAACGGTTTCGACCAGTACAGCAATAACAGTTGGATAGGCAATATTTCTTTGGCAGGCGGGATGAACAATACGCAGATGTATATGCTGAAAGTCGAAACGGACAAGACGCTTATTCTTGCGGGTGAGGCTGTTGATCCGACTACGGAAACAATAACGATTTATCCGGGTTGGACATGGACAGGATTTACGCCTCAGATTAATTTATCGACGCAGGAAGCCTTTGTCGGAGCCGATCCTCAGGACGGCAACATAGTCAAGAACCAGACTTCGTTTTCGATATATTATGAGGGCATTGGTTGGATAGGGACGTTGAATTATTTAAGTCCGGGCAAGGGCTACATTTACTATTCGACGGCTCAGGACACGGTAGAATTTACTTATCCGACTGTTTCTTCGCTAACGAGCAACAGAAAGAGTATGCCTCAGCATGGATCGACTGTAAATTCGGCTGTAGAGGTTCCGGGTCAATATTCGGACAATTTGTCGATAATCGGTTCATTACAGGCTGATGGCATAGATATGTCGCGGACGCAGATATTGTGTTATGCGGGCGACGAGTACCGTGGAGCGGGAGTTCCGGTTTATGTTGAGGACAAGGATGAATGGATATATTTCATCACAGCGGGAGGAGAAAGCAATGGCGACGTTCTTTCATTCCGACTGAAAACGGCAAATGGAGAAACAATTGGTTTGAAGGAGCGACTTCAATTCGGTACAAATCGGTTGTATGGAACGGTTGACAGACCGATGGTTTTCAGTTTGGGGTCGGAGGATGCTGTATTGACGGCATATCCAGTACCATTTTCTTCCGAGCTGACGCTTGCATTCACTTTGGACGATGCAAGTAAAGGTCAGGTAAGTTTCACGTTGACGGACGTCATGGGTAGCAGATTATTGTCGATAGAGAGGACATATTCTCAGGCGGGATATTATACATTATCGCTCGACAGGGAGATAAGTTCGTTGTCGGCGGGAGTTTACTTTATCGGTATGACGACTTCAACAGGAAAACATACGGTTAAAACAGTAAAAATAAAATAACAGGTTAATAATTGAAAGTAGAGACGCAATGAATTGCGTCTCTACTTTTCATCAAAGAAAGAAAAGAATAAAGAAAGATAAATAGATATGAGGTTCGACCTCGAAGAGATCAAATGTTTATAGAAGAAATGTGCGCTTTTGTTGTACGACCCCGACGGGGTCGAATAGGAAACACGACGTCTTTTTTCTATAAACATACGATGTCTTCGACATCAAAACCGTCATATTTATTTTACATCACTTAATAACGAAAGTAAAAAAAAGAAACAGAATGAAAGTAACAAAGATTTTTATAATGGCTCTCATATTGGGAGCGATGGTTATGCCTCTTATGGGGCAGCCAAGTTGGACGGTAATGCCCACGCGTTATCAGAACAGCATGAGTATAGTAGCGAAGTTGAATGTAGAAGGCGAGTTGTCGTCCGACGCCAACGATCTTGTCGGGATATTTTCCGGCGGAGAATGCAGAGGCGTTGCGGGAGTTGCCTTGATGGGCGGGGATTATTATCTGAACATCACGGTATGGAGCAATGCCTCTGCCGACGAGGTTTTGAGTGTGAAGGTTTACGATGCGTCTTCTGGGATTGTGTACGATCTCAAGCAGCGTCTGACTTTTGTCAAGGACGCCATTACAGGTTCGTACAGTGAGCCATTTGTTTTTTACACCAATTTATCGTTACGGAAGTTGGACGCATATAATTTTATTTCACCCAACGGGGACGGCAAGAACGATTATTTCATTGTGGACGACTTGCTCACTGTTAGCGACATGACATTAAAGATATACAGTTCTAACGGTGTGGAGGTATTTGTTCAGCGGTCATACGACAACACATGGAACGGCGTAGACAGGAAAGGGAACGACTTGCCGAAAGGCGTTTATTATTATGTCTTTGTCGAGGCGGACGGGACGACGGTTTACAAAGGAAGTATCACATTGGTTAAATAAGAAGGAGGACAGAAATGAAAATACGTAGAATAATAAGTATATTTGTCGTTTTAGCGGCGGCAACGGGAGTACAGAAGACGGTAGAGGCTCAACAATATCCATTTCGATACATGTACGACAGATACACGTATATGGTTAATCCTGCATCGCTTGGCATAGGCGAGGGGGTAGGATTGAATTTAAATTACAGCAACAATTGTTACGGAGCCTTGTTCGACAATCATTTGGTTGGACTGGGGATAGACGCGGGATTTATGAACAGAAACATGGGTCTTGGGTTGGTTTTCTGGCAGGAGGTACAGGGAATTTTGCGCAACACGAATGTGGAGGTAGAATATGCATGGCGGGCGAAGTTTACCGACGAGCATTATTTGTCATTGGGATTAGGATTGGGGATTGGTTATCAGGGTCAGAACGTGTCGAACATTCACACGGGCGACATGTCTGATTTATTGATAGGCGATTCTAAGACTGCATTCATGGGATCGTTTGGGATAGCGTATCGATACAAAGGGTTTAGGCTTGAAGCGTCTATCCCATCGTACAGCATGATCAATCGGGATTTTGTTCCCATATTTGCATTGGCGTCGTATAATTTCAAGTTGAGGGAGGACTTTGGATTAAAACCTGTAGTGATGTTGGACATGCTCAGGGGGAGTTCTTTGGTAGATGCACGTCTGGGATTTTCGTACAGGGATCATTGTTGGATACAGGGCGGCTATCGGACGACAGGTGAGGCAGTAGTAGCTGTCGGCGGAGGCGGCAAGGGATTTCAGGCAGGAGTAGCGTTTGGGTTCAACACGACGTCGTTGGGAGACGTCAACAAGGGGTATATGGAACTGACGGTAGGGTATCGATTTGCGAATGCGAAAGTATATCCGTCGGGGTCTGCGCGGAATTTAAGTCAGGGCTATGAGACGTCGTTGAGTGCCATTCGTACTGATCTCGACAAGCTCAAGGACGACAACAGCAAACAGGTTTCGGAGTTGGAGAAGATCAACAAGTCGTTATCGACGTTGAATGAGGAGATCACGAAGGAGTTACAGAGTAACATCAGCGAGATCAAGGAGCAGATTCAGAGCATCCAGACGGAGGATTTAGAGGTCGACGAGAACAGAATTATCGACAAGCAATATTTTGTTGTAGTCTTTTCGACCAAAACGAGTGAGGATGCAGATCGTATAATAGGACGGATGGCACAGCAACAGGTCAAGGCGGAGAAGATCAAGGATGGCAAGCGGTCATTTTTTTACATCTACACGAGTTCGTTCGACAACTTACAGGATGCTCTCAAGCAGTCAGAAAAGGAGAAACAACGCGGCTTCAGCAACGCCTGGATCCTGGTAACACACTAACTAATTGAGAATTGCCTGCGGACGCTTTTGTCTTGAACTGTGATTTGTCTGATTTATATGATAAATATGATTACCTTCGGGCTTTCTTCTTGCGGTTCGACCTCTAAGAGGTCAAATGTTTATAGAAGAAACGACGCCTCTATTGTACGACTCCGCAGGAGTCGAATGGAAACACAACATCTCATTTCGACAAGCTCAATGACCGGAGTTTACAATGACGTAAAAATAATCGTCCTGTTTTCAGGCGGTTACAGATGTCCCGTTAGGGACAAAATGTTGGTAGAAAACAGAATGTCAAGCACCCGCCACCGTCCCGTCAGGGACGGAATGTGGGCATAAAACAGATTTCAGCCTACCATTTGTCCATTACGCTTCACTGTTCACTCGTCTACTCGTCCACTCGTCCACTCGTCCACTTGTCCACTCGTCCACTTGTCCACTCGTCCACTCGTCCACTTGTCCACTTGTCTACTTGTTCACTTGTCTGCTTGTTTAGTAAAAATTAATTCATTTTCATGTATCAAATTCATTTTTTTTTTGTACTTTTGCAGCCGAAAAATGGAAGCCTCAAAATGTCCGACTGAAATCAAATCCTGCGAACCTGATGCGGATGAATTTTCGCCGCTTTTCTTTTCTAAATCAGTCCGAAAGCAGACGCATCCTTTTTCAGAAATTAATTTGGAAAAATGAAAACATATCCCGTAATATTATCAATTGCCGGCTCCGACAGCGGAGGATGTGCAGGTATTCAGGCAGATTTGAAAACGATGTCCGCTTTGGGTGTTTTTGGAGCGTCGGTCATAACGACTGTTACCGCTCAAAATACGCTTGGCGTACAACTTATTCATCATCTTCCTGCGTCTGTATTGCGCGCACAAGCGGAAGCTGTTCTGAGTGATTTTCCGGTCAGCGCCGTCAAAATCGGCATGATTGGTCAAAAAGAAGCAGTCGGCGTCATTGCAGAGGTCTTGTTGAAATACAAACCTTTCTATGTCGTCATTGATCCTGTTATGGTTGCAGGCAGCGGAGACAGTCTGACAGACGTAGAAACTATCGAATTAGTAAAAAACAAACTTTTCCCGCTTGCCACTGTCGTTACTCCTAACCTGCACGAAGTTTCCGCGCTCTTGGGACAAAAGATCGATACGTTGTCGCAAATGGAGTCGGCGGCAAAAGAATTAGCCGCTTGGGGATGCAAATCGGTATTGATAAAAGGAGGTCATCTGCAAGACAATCTGATGACCGACGTTCTCTGGATAGCAAAAGAACAGAAAACATATCATTTTTCATCCCCGCGCATCACGACAAACAATCTGCACGGAACAGGATGTTCTTTATCTTCTGCCATTGCCTCTTTGCTGGTTTTGGGTAAGACAATTCATCAAGCGGTAGAGTCTGCAAAAGAGTATATTACGGCTGCCATCGACGCAGGAAAAGACATTTCTGTCGGACACGGCAACGGACCTGTTAATCATTTTTTCAATCCTCAAAAGTTAAAGACAGTCGAATTTAAGGAGTAAAATAATAAATAAACAGCATAAACAAATCAGTAAATCAATAGTACTAAATATGACAAAAATTTCATTTAAAACAATTGTATTTGTTGCGGTATTGGGTTTTGTGGTTGTATTCGGACTCATGTTCGGGATGCCCATGTACAATGTCTGGCAACAGGAAATGACGGGAAAAGCAGAATTTTCACGGGCAGAACAAAACAGAAAAATAAAGGTGGAAGAAGCTAAAGCCGAAAAAGAAAGCGCTACTTTTAGAGCAGAAGCCGAAATCATCCGTGCGGAAGGCGTCGCCAAAGCCAATGAAATTATCGGAGGAAGTCTGAAAGATAATAAAGATTATCTGACCTATCTTTGGATACAGGCATTGTACGATGAAAGCAATTCGGTGATTTATGTTCCGACCGAAGCGAATTTACCTGTTCTTGAAGCAACACGAATTAAAAACATAAATTAATATGGATAATATAACAATAGAAACAGTTACAGACGATTTACGCTTGCTTGCAGATGAAGAAAAAGCAGCGTATCAACAACGATTTTTCAAAACAGGAGAAGGTCAATATGCGGAAGCTGACGTTTTCTGGGGAATAAAGATACCTGAAACCAGACAGATTGCTATCAAATACAGACTTCTTCCGCTGACAGAAACAGCAAAACTGATACAACATCAGGTTCATGAAGTGCGCTTGTGCGGACTCTTTATTCTGGAAAAAAAGTTTGAACTGGCAGACGAAAAAGAAAAAAAGGCTGTAGTGGATTGTTATCTGACGCATATAGACTATATCAACAATTGGGATTTGGTCGATTCAACGGCTTACGTTATTCTGGGGAATTATCTGGTAGATAAACCGCGCGATGTTTTGTATCAATTGGCAAAGAGCAATAAATTGTGGCGTCAACGCATTGCGATTGTCAGCACGCTGTCTTTTATCCGCAATAATGATTTTGACGATACGCTCTCTATTGCCGAAATTTTGTTTGACAGTCCGCACGATCTGATACATAAAGCTATCGGCTGGATGCTTCGGGAAATGGGCAAACGAAATCAATCCCG
>JAISRU010000132.1 GCA_031273515.1 Bacteroidales bacterium
AGCAACTGCATACCTGCACCTTTTATCATAATGTCCCGCAATGCTAATATAAACCACTTCGCAGGAACAATATGAGAAAATAATTGCAAAACTGTCGGCATATTTTCTATCGGGAAGATGAAATCGGACAAAAGAAGGGTCGGCAAAAACAGTCCCAACATGCAGGTGAGCATCGCCACTTGCTGCGTTTTGGTCAGGACGGAAATTAAAATGCCAAACGCACATGCCGTAAACATAAACAGAAAACAAAACAGCATCAACAGGGCAATACTTCCCCGCATGGGCATCTTGAAAATGATAATTCCCAACACAATCACCATGGCTGTGCAGATTAAAGAAAGAAGCATATACGGAATGATTTTCCCCAAAACAATAACAAACTGATTGGCAGGAGTTATCGCCAACATTCGCCAACTGCCCGTTTCCCGTTCTTTGGCAAGGGTAATCGAAGTCATCAATGAGGTGATCAGGATCATAATCAGAGCGATATTGCCCGGAATAAACATATATGCGCTTTCTAACTGCGGATTGTAAAGCATTTTTGTCCGTATTTCGACAGCTTGCATATCCGTACTGAGAGGAAAGAGCGATTTTCGGTATTCGTTCACCACTTGAGTTGCATAAGCTGTCAGCGTTGCCGCAACATTGAGGTCGGAAGCATCGACAATCAATTGTATGCGTGCGTGTTTGTTTTTCACGATGCTTTCTTCAAAATCCTGAGGAATAACCACCACCATACTTCCCGTACCCTGTCGAAAGAAAGATTCCGTTTCTTTTTCATTATTCAACTGACAATGAATGGAAAAATAACCCGAAGCAGTCAGTCGGTTGAGTAATTGTTTGGAATGAGTTCCTTTTGCATAATCCAAAACAGCTATGTTTGTATTATTGATTTCATTTTTAATAGTATATCCGAAGAGCATCACCAAAACAACAGGCATCAGAAAGACAAACAGGAGGGTCATTCTGTCGCGAAGAATATGCCGAAATTCTTTTTGTAAAACAGCAATAAAACATCTTTCCACAGGTTCAGATTTTACGATTAATAACTTTTTGAAAAACCATATTCATCGAATCGGAAGCAGTATCTTTTTTAAGTTGAGCAGGATTTCCGATTGCGCTTATTTTTCCTTCGGACATAATACAAAGTCGGTTGCAATATTCGGCTTCGTCCATATAGTGCGTGGTTATCAAAATACTGACGCCTTGCGACGCTACTTCGTAAATCATGTTCCAAAAGTCCCTTCGGGTTAAGGGATCGACGCCGCTGGTAGGTTCGTCCAGAAAAACAACCTGAGGCGTATGCAGTATAGCGGTGGAAAAAGCTAATTTCTGACGTTGTCCCAAGGGCAAAGAAGTTACTCTCTGGTTGGCGAAGGTGCGCATTTGAAGTCGGGAAATGATGTTCAGGATGCGTCTTTTGAGTGTTTTTTTGTCCATACCGTAAATTGTTCCGAAGAGTTCCATGTTTTCGACAACGGTCAAATCTTCGTAGAGTGAAAACTTCTGACTCATATATCCGATATGTTTTCGGATTTCTTTTCCCTGAGTCAGCACATTGTAACCCATAATGAAAGCCGTTCCCGAAGTAGGTTTGAGCAATCCGCAAAGCATACGTATTGCCGTTGTTTTTCCTGCTCCGTTAGCTCCTAAGAATCCGAATATTTCACCTTGTTTCACCTCAAAAGAAATGGAATCAACTGCCTTGAACCCGTCAAAGGTCTTGCAAAGGTTTTCAACTGAGATACTGTTTTGTTTATTCTGCATACATTTCCTACATTGAATTTGTCTCCGATAGAATCGACTGCAAAGATACAAAATTTAATTGAAAATTGAAAATTGAGAATTGAAAATTGAAAATTGCCTGCGGACTAATAATTTAGTACACAGATGACACTGATTAAACAAATTCACACAGATTTTTCTCTCTCATCTCCAAAATGGAGAGGGGCAGGGGGTGAGGAAAAAGCGTCCGAATGGTAATCATATTTAATCATCCTAAGCCGGACAAGCCGGAACCAAAGAGGTATTTGAATGGTATAGCAAAAATAACATAAGGGTACTCAACCTCTTTACTTCTTCTTACTTTTTTCCTGCAGCTGAAAAAAATGGTTCTACCGTTATTTGTGTGGAAAGAGGTCTAAGTGTCCGTGAAAAAACAGAATTGCTATTCTGAGATGCACTCTTGAGAATTGCCTTTCGGAAGATGATTGTCTTGAACTGTGATTAAATGATTAAAAAATTGAGAATAGTTCCGCATCCCGTGGTTAATTCTTTTTTTGAGGCGCTATGAAAAATCAAAGGAATATGACTGTCAGATAAAAAAATAACACCCCCGAGCGGGGGTGTTATACCGCATTAAGGAATGCGAATTCACACTTTGCAAAGGTATAATTTTTTTTTGAAACTAAAACATGTTTTTCGATATTTATTTATTTTTTTTCTTCCGAATTTGTTTCGTTGTCTGTAAACAGTTTTATTACAGGACAATAAGAATAAAAATAATTCGGTTATTTGGTAGAAAGAGGTATTTTATCGGTGGAATTTACTGTCTTTGGTCTTGTTTTTCTCAGGTTGTTATGGTTTTGTTGCTCCTTTGTTGATAAAAAAACTGCAACAGTTGCTTTAGTTTAAAGATTTTTTTGTACTTTTGCAATCGGAAATATTCGGGGTGTGGCGCAGTTGGCTAGCGCACTTGCATGGGGTGCAAGGGGTCGGAAGTTCGAGTCTTCTTACCCCGACAAAGGACAAAAGATGTCTGAAACAGAAATCAGGCATCTTTTTGTTTTACATTGTTTGAATTTTATAACAAATACTTAAGAGATTGAAAAATATATGGAGAAGACCGTTGTAATTGCTTTTGGAGGAAATGCTTTATTGAGAAGCGGTCAAAGAGGAACATATCAGGAGCAAATTGCAAATGTGATGGATACATGTGAAGCTATCATGCATTTGATAGAAGAAGGGTATAATATTGTTATTGGTCACGGCAACGGTCCTCAAGTGGGGAATGTATTGCTGCAGCACGAAATAGCAAGTCGCGTAACCGATGTGTTGGCAATGCCGTTGGATTTTTGCGTTTCCGAAACGCAGGGTTCTATCGGTTATCTGATTGAACAGGGTTTACGCAATACGCTATTGGAATACAGAATACATAAAAATGTAGTAGGAATTATCACACAGGTTATTGTCGATAAAGATGATCCTTTGTTTAAAAATCCTACAAAACCTGTCGGACCCTATTATAAACTAAAACAGGTAAATGCTTTTTTGGAAGAACATCCGGACGTTCCTTTTAGAGAAGACCCAAAAGGAAATGGATGGCGCAGGGTGGTAGCTTCGCCCAAACCTTTAGCTATTCTCAATATAGAAGTGGTTAAAGCCTTAGCCGAAACGGGAACGATTGTCATTACCGTTGGAGGAGGAGGAATTCCTGTCATTGTGGATGAAAATCAACAATTAAAAGGAGTGGAAGCCGTTATTGATAAGGATTTGGCTTCAGCTTTGGCGGCAGTGGAAATCGGGGCAGAGAAATTTTATATTCTGACCGACGTCCCTAAAATATATCTCAATTTCCGCAAAGAAAACGAAACAGCGTTGGATATTCTTACGGTGAAAGATGCGGAACGTTATTTGGAAGAAGGTCATTTTGCCGAAGGATCGATGGCTCCTAAAATAAGAGCCGCTTTGTATTTTATAGAACATGGAGGAAAAGAATGTATTATCACGGAAGCGGGTCAGCTAACCAATCCTGCATGTGGAACACGTATTGTATATTAATTTGGAAACATAGATAAATTATTAATTAAGAAAATAAATTATGGCATTTAATCTTAGAAACAGAAGTTTTTTAAAGTTATTGGATTTTACTCCACAGGAGATACATTATTTATTGGATTTGTCGGCGTCGTTAAAAACTGCCAAGAAAACAGGAACGGAACGGCAAATGCTAAAAGGAAAAAATGTAGTATTGTTGTTTGAAAAAGATTCCACCCGTACCCGTTGCGCTTTTGAAGTAGCGGCTTTGGATCAGGGAGCAGGCGTTACGTATTTAGGTCCTTCCGGATCGCAAATGGGTAAAAAAGAATCGATGAAAGATACGGCACGGGTACTCGGACGCATGTACGACGGCATCGAATACCGCGGCTACGAACAGACTATTGTCGAAACGCTGGCAGAATATGCAGGCGTACCTGTATGGAACGGATTAACCAACGAATTTCATCCTACACAAATTCTGGCAGACTTCCTGACAATGAAAGAACATATCGACAAACCTTTGAATAAAGTTTCTTTCTGTTATTTAGGCGACGCTCGTAACAATATGGGCAATTCGCTCATGGTCGGAGCTGTAAAAATGGGTATGGATTTTCGTGCTGCTGCTCCGAAAAGTTGTCAGCCGAATGCGGATTTGGTTGCCGAATGCAAGAAAATTGCGACAGAAACAGGTGCATCCGTAACCATAACCGACGACATCGAACAGGCAGTAAAAGGAGTGGATTTCTTGTATACGGATGTTTGGGTATCAATGGGCGAACCGGAAGCCGTATGGAAAGAACGCATCGAACTCCTAAAACCATTTCAGGTGAACAGAGAGGTCGTGAAGAAAACAGGTAATCCGCAAGTGAAATTCATGCATTGTCTTCCTGCATTTCATAATCTGGAAACAACGACAGGACGTGATATTCATGC
>JAISRU010000265.1 GCA_031273515.1 Bacteroidales bacterium
CAGATTTCTTTTAAGTATTGGGGGATAGTCCTGCGAAATTATTGGTATTATTTCCACTCCGCTGTTCAGCAATGCTTCAGCGATAAAGGCATTGTTCGGGAAAATAGATTTTAACCGAACAAGCTCGACTATTTGTCTGTCCGTTAAATGATAATCGTATTTCCAATCGTGTTCCGACAGTTGGAAAAACGCTTCAATTGACGTCTGCTTTTCCTGAAAAAATTTAATGATGAGATTATTCTTATCTTCGTTTCTCCACCCCTCTCTGTTAGAAAAACTCCATATCGGCAAATTATGCGCCAATGTCATCCAATATACTGCATCTCTGTTCATATTAAATCTCCTCTTACTGTTCGTGTTATTATTACTAAGGATGCTATTTTCACAACGCCCATACTTTTAATTCGATTTTAATTAATAACGGGAATGGCGGCAATTAATTGTTTGCAATAATCGGTTTGCGGATTGGCGTATAATTTATCGGCTTCGTTCAGTTCCACGATGCGTCCGTTTTTCATTACCATGACCCGCTGCGACATGAATTTTACCACCGATAAATCGTGAGAAATAAAAATATATGTCAATTTAAATTCTTCTTTTAATTCATTGAGCAGATTCAACACCTGCGCCTGTACCGACACGTCCAAAGCAGATACGGATTCGTCGCAGATAATAAAGCGCGGATTGACTGCCAATGCCCGTGCAATACATATTCGTTGTCGTTGTCCTCCCGAGAACTCATGCGGATAACAATAAAAATGTCTTTCTTCCAGATTCACTTTATGCAGCAATTCCATTACCCGTTGTTTTCGTTGTGCATCGTTCGACAGGATGCCATGTAATTTCATAGGTTCCATAATCGCATTTCCGACAGTATATCGAGGATTCAGCGATGAATAGGGATCTTGAAATATAATCTGCGCCTCTTTCCTGAAAAGACGTAATCGATGAGCCGATAACGCACAGATATTCGTGTCTTTATAGATGATGCTTCCCGACGACGGTTCTGTTAGGCGAAGAAGGATACGACCCAATGTTGTTTTTCCGCAACCTGATTCTCCTGCAAGTCCCAGCGTTTCTCCTTCGTAAACGTCGAAACTGACGTCCTGTACTGCCGGAAAATAAATTCGGCGACCGAACATCTTTCGGGACAAAGGATATGCTTTGTTCAGGTGTTGCACCCTCAGAAGAGGTTCGGATGCAAACAGTCTGTCTAATTGTTGCCGACAGACTTCGGGAGATATAATCTCTTTGACAAAAGGCTGTGTCGATGGTTGCTCCTGCAGAAAATCGGATACGACAGGCAAACGTTTTAATCGAATATCGACAGGTATTCTACATGCCAACAGTCCCTGCGTATAGGGATGCTGCGGTTGAGAGAAAATCATCTGTTTCTGTTTATATTCAACATTTTTTCCTTGATACATCACCAGTACATCATCTGCAATTCGGGACACAACGCCCAGATCGTGCGTTATAAAGATAATGCTCATGCCGTGTTTTTGCTGCAACTGTTTCATCAACTCCAGAATGGCTTTTTGGACGGTAACATCCAAAGCGGTAGTCGGTTCGTCGGCAATAAGGACATCAGGATTGCATGACATCGCCATTGCGATCATCACCCGTTGTTTTTGTCCGCCGGATATTTCGTGAGGATATGCTCGATATGTCTTGAAAGGATCGGGCAACAACACCTCTTTGAACAGTTCCAGCGTCCGTTCTTTTGCTTTTGCCTTATTCAGATGCAGATGCAATTCGATCGATTCCGTTATTTGTTGTCCGCAACGCATCGAAGGATTGAGCGACGTCATCGGTTCTTGAAATATCATTCCAATTCGATTACCTCTGTAAAGTCGCATTTGTTTCTCAGACAAGTGCAGAAGATCGGTTTTTGTGCTTACACCATCCTCTTGCTGATAAAACGAGATCTCACCCTTATAGCGAACCTTCTTCTCAGGAAGCAAACGCATAATGCTCAACACGGATACCGACTTGCCCGAACCTGATTCTCCGACAATACCCAATGTCTTTCCTTTCTCCAACTTGTACGACAATCCTTTCACCGCACTGAACGTCTGTTCCTTTGAAACAAAATCAACACTTAAATCAGTTACCTCTAATATAGAATTACTCATCAGATTAATTGAAAATTAAAATTGCCATTCAGACAATGGAAATCACGAATTATATTTCGGTCAGTTTTTTTACATACCAGACTTTATATTGTTTGTTTGCCGCTTGTTTTAAGTCGGTTATTTCGGGCAGACACAATCGTAAATTCAATTTTGACCGCTTATACGATGTAGAAAGACGAACTACTTTTTCCTGTAAAACAAGCAATCGTTTTTGATGCCATTCGTTTTTAATTTCATACGAATTGTATGTCCAGAAAGAGGGACAGGCAGTCAATTCCGTTGTTCCGCAGGACAATAACAACGCACGAAGCAAAGTATATATCGCTTTGCGCAAGGGTTCATAATCGAAAAAGGCGCGAAAAATAACAGGAAATCCACATTGAATAATATGCCTGTCTATTCTGATAGCAATACCGCTCAATGCTAACAGGACAGTCCCTGTGTCGGTAATTTGTTTCACTTCCAACGGCAAAGCTTGTCCTGCTTCCGTATTGTCAAGATGAGAAGCATAGCGCAAATACCGGCAAAGTTCTTCTTCAACAGCCTGATTTGTCAATGACCGAATACAGACGTCTTTATTGGTGAAATCCAAAGCATGATCTGTGAGCATACAAAGTTGAGCCTGTTTCATATTGTCGCCGGTTAGTTTTTTTTGCTTTCTACCGATAAAGTATCGTATTAAAAATCAACAAATTTATCAATCGATTCAATAAATTTAAGCGGAACTAAAACAGGTTCCTGTATATTGGGATGCTGTGCAATAATAACGGATGCTTTATCGTCCGGATTTTGTCGGTGGATCAGATAAATACTGTCTGCCGTCTGAGGAACAAAATCATACACATTATGGATAGAAGGCGCTGCGTCCGTATTTAAACTCGTTGTATTTGACATGTGCGAAAAAACAACTACAGGCAAATTAATTTCTTTGGCTGTCTTTTTTATATCATTCAACACATAGTGCGGTTCTTTTGTATCATCGTCGATGTCGCCCAATTCGGGGAAAGACAATAACTCTAATCCGTCGATAAATATAATGTCTGCGCCGTATTTGTTTTTCAACTGTTTGCAACGTTTATGAAAATCGTTTTCCGTCAAATGTGGGGTGTCGTCCACATAGATTTCCGATTTGGACAGCGTATACAAAATGGTATTTATTGTTTCTTTGTCCGAATCTTTAATATCTCCGGCGGTTATTTTTTGTACCGACTGCTGGGTTTCGCTTGTTATCATTCGATGAAACATTTGTGCGGCGGATCGTTCAAGCGAAAAAACGCCTGCCGTTTTTCCCGATTTGGACGCAATATTAAATAATAACGACAATAAAAATGCCGTTTTACCGCTACCGGGTTTCGACGCCACAACGCTTAACTCTCCGGCTTGAAAACCTTTGGTTATGGTATCAATGGTATCGAAGCCTGTCGCTATGCCTGTTGTGTTTGCATCAACTAAATAGCCCGTGTTTTGCAACAACTGAACTATTATCTCTTTTAATGTCGTAAATTCAAAATTCTCGTGTGATCTTACAAATGCTCTATCCATTCCGTTTATGTAAATTGATTAATCTGTATTTATTTGTATGTCGACAATACGTCCGTTTTCGTATATTATTGTTTTTTCTGTCTGTTGTTTGTCGGCAGAATATATTTCTTCTTTCACCATGATGCTGTTCTCGTAATAAATTTCCCGAATAATATTTCCGTTGTTTCCATAAGCGGTCAATTCGCCTTTTCCTTTGTTAAAATTTCCTTCACCTGTTTTAAATCCTTCTTTGTCGAAATATTCCCATATTCCATCATATTGATCACCGGCGTACTGTCCTGTGAGTAATACCGATCCGTCCGGATAATATTGTTTTATTTTCCCTTCTTTTTTCCCATTTTCATAATGAAGTTCCAGAATCAGAACGCCTGTTTCGTCAAATTCCAGAACCTCTCCATGCAACAAGTCTTCTTTATAGTTTTCGATAGTTTCTTTTGCTCCGTTGCGAAAAAAGCGGATCATTTGTCCTTCTTTCAATCCATTCCGGTATGTTATCTCCAAACGCGGCTGTCCATGTTCGTAGTACCATACGGAAGTTCCGTTTAGTTTTCCGCTTTTGTATGTTAGCGTCGCTTCTGTATTTCCATTTGGGTAGTAATTTCTCTCTGTCTGCTGACAGGCTACAAAGAAAAACATACTGAAAAATAATAAAAAAAAGTGTTTTGTCCTCTGCATAAACAATTCCATCAAATCCGGAAAGGAAATTATTTCAGACTGCAAAAGTATAACTTTTTTCTCAATTGAATGTCATATTTCCAAATTAAATGCGATAGACCCGTAAAACACTGAAAAAGAGCATCAATACAACATGCGAACGACAATAAATTCTTCCTTTTCGGGAGTATATCCAACGAACAGGACAGTTTTTAGGGGGTCGGATTGCATAAAAAGTCCGACAGAGCGCACATTTCCGTAAAATTTTAGTCGCAGTATCGTCATTTTTTTCTCTGTCTTGAATTGTGATTTATCTATTGTCTTGAACTCTGATTTATCTGATTAAGGAATAGCAAATAAAAAACTTATAACGGATATGAAATTCGACCTCGAAGAGGTCACATGTTTATAGAAGCAATGTACCCTTCTGTTGTTCGACCCCGTCGGGGTCGAATGGAAACACAACATCGTTTTTCTATAATCATACGATGCCTTCGGCATCAAAACCATGATACATTATTTATTTCACGTTCCTAAATGATGGACTATAATTATTATTATGTAGAAACGCTGCATGCAACGTCTCTACGGTTATCCTGCTAATCCTTTAATCCCCCCCGTAAATCCTGATTCAGACAAAGGCGAGGACAAAGGGGAAAACAATCCTCGTCCGTATGGCATGACTAAGAATTTTCAATTAGAAAGTGTTGTTCGTTCACGAAGTCCATAAATCGTTTGGCGAAGTATTCGTTATCGGTTTTCGTGTATCTTTTCTGTGTGAATATCTGAGCAAGGTTCTCCAATTGATTTTCTTCCAACAATCTTTTTGTCATGTCTGAATTTTCTTTTTCCGCATAAAAGTCCGCGATATTGTCGGAAGAATAATTACGATATACCTCCTGATGAATAACGGCATCCAAAGGAAGTCTGTCGGTCAACGGAGGATTTTCGGCAGGATATCCGACGGTAATACAGGTAACAGGTACGACATGCTTTGGCAATTGATAAATTTCGCCTAATTCTTTTGCATTGTAGGTGACCGTTCCAAGATAACAAATTCCCAATCCGAACGACTCGGCGGCAATGCAGGCATTCTGAGTAGCAATAACCGCATCAATCACTCCCCATGTAAAACATTGCATATTATTAAATCCGTCGAAATCGGTGTTACGCTGTCTGCACCACTGTATAAAACGATTGAAATCGACGCAGAAAGTAAGTATAAGAGGAGCTTCCAAAACAGGTTTCTGGTCGAAATGGAAAGGCGCTATCTTTGCTTTCATTTCCGCATCGCGCGTGATAATAATGCTGTATGGCTGTATGTTTCCCGTAGTTGATCCCCGTATGGCTGCCGTCAGAATTTGTAACAGTATCGGTTCTTCAATTTCGCGCTCGGAATATCGTCGAACAGTACGATGTTCCAATAAAGTTTTCATCGTTTGATTCATCTCTTTGTCTTGCATCAATACAAATAAAGAGGTTGTCCCAAAAGCCGAACTCTATCCCTAAGATAAAACAGACTTTCCAAACAACCTCTCTTCACTATATTCAATTAAACTAAACCATTAATTACACTATACTGTCCAAGAACGCAATTTTATTTGATAGCATTCTTGAAATCTGCATTATCTCTGAATGTTTTAAATTCCATATCTTTGGCAGCCTGTATTTTATAGTTTGAATTTTTAGCGCAGGCTTCTTTCAGATTGCTGTAAATATTGGCGGTATTGTTGGTTCTGGCAGCCACAATCGCCAACAGATAATAATCGTCGGCAGTTTTATTTGCAATACAGTCAAGCGTTGCTTTTGCTCCCGTGTAATTTTTACTTAACAACTGGTTCAGAGCAAGATTATAGTCGCATTTCGTGCCAGACATTTTACTTGCAGCCGCAGCATAATCGCCCTTTTTCAAATCCAAAACGCCATTGTTGTATGCCTGTGAAAATCCTGCTTTTTCCGAAGCCTCAAACGCTTGTTTGGCTGCTTCATAATCCTTATTCATAAGCGCAAAAACACCGATATTATTCAACACAACCCCATTGTTCGGAGATAAAGAATTGGCTTTGTCCAACAAAGTTTTTGCTTCGTCTTTATTTCCTTCGTATGCTTTGACACATGCCAAATCGTTGTATGCTTTGTAATCTTCAGGAAATAACTTGATTGCCGAATTGTAAATGGTTGTTTTTGTACTCAAATCAGAGGTTAA
>JAISRU010000074.1 GCA_031273515.1 Bacteroidales bacterium
AGAGAACCCTTTATGTAGAAATTCTTTTTCGGCAGCTAATAAAATAGCTTCTTTTCTTTTTTGATATTCTTTCGTCTGATGCATAGTAAGATACGTGTTTGTTTAACAATCCTGTTAAATATCTGCAAAGGTACATAAAATAAATTGAGAATTGAGAATTTTATTTCATGCCATTCGGAAGCAAATACCCACGCATCATTGCTTCCCATTGTCTGAATCAGGATTAACAGGATTAAAGAAATTGAGAATGGAGAATTTTTAGTCTGCCATTCGGGTGATTATTTGTGGACGAGTGAATAAGTGAACGTGTGAACAAGAGCGCAAAGCGACGCAAATAAGCTACCCTTCATTGCGAATTGTAAGGTACGAGCAATATGGCAATCCAGAAAAACAAGACCTGCGGTGTTAGTCTTGCGCAACGACGGCGTGGATATCCTCGTCCGTATGGCAGACTGAAATTTTCAATTCGTAAAATATTGTTCCAGCAGACGAGCGACGTATTTGCCGAAGATATCAAATTCGATATTGATGACTGTTCCTTCTTTGAAGTTGTGGAAATTGGTAACGTCGTAAGTATACGGAATTATGGCAACCGAAAACATCCCCTCAGACGAATCTACAACGGTCAAACTGACCCCATTGACAGATATGGATCCCTTCGGGACTGTAATATTATTTTTCTGAGGTTCGTATGTGAAGAAATATCGCCAACTTCCGTTTTCGTCCACGACCTTCGTGCAAACAGCCGTCTGATCGACATGTCCCTGAACAATATGTCCGTCGAAGCGTCCGTCCATTTTCATACTGCGCTCCAAATTCACCTCGTAACCAATGTGCCATTGTCCGAGATTTGTCTTTTGAAGCGTCTCCAGCATCGCCGTTACCGTATATTGATTTTTAACGGTGTCTGTTTTGACGATGGTCAAACAGCATCCGTCGTGACTCATGCTCTGATCAACTTTCAATTCATCGACAAAATCTACCTCTATCACAAAGTGGACATTGGTGTTCTCTTGGATAATCTCTACTACTTTTCCTGTTTTTTCTACTATTCCTGTAAACATAATTTATCTGAATAAGGTTATTGATCCGTTTAAATATCTTGTTCTGATTCCGTTTAAAGTGTATTCCCTGACATTACATACGTAGTAATAAACGCCGGCTACACAATTTTGTTTTGTAAATTGATTTGTCCCGTCCCATAAGACGTCGGGATTTGTGGTCTTGAACATCAACACCCCCCATCGATCGAAAATATGCATGTCAATACTCTCAACAAAATTATAAGGATAGGGTCGGAACAAATCGTTTGCGCCGTCCCCGTTGGGAGAAAAATAATTCGGCAAACGATAAGCGTCGCACAAATCAATGTCGAAACATAATTCATTGCTGTAACTGCTTTGGTTTCCGTTTGAATCGACAGCAACAACAAAAAAACAACCCGCAATGGAAGCCGGATGCGCAATCGTGTACGACAGGGTCGGATGAAAAACGCTGTCATATATAAAATAATCGTCGGCAAGGGTGTTTTTAGCGTAAATATACGTCAGAGATGCATCCGAAGGACAGGTGTCGGCAAAAGACCATTGTAAATAGATGTTTTCACAATCGCTGTTTCCCTGCAAGACAGGCGTACAGGGCGGCGTATTGTCCCACGCCTGCGCACAGACAATCTGCGACAGATTTATCAAAGGATTGGGCAAAACGCTATCGGAATAAGCGCCGACAGCTTCCACATAATAACAATAGCTTTGTCCGTTGATCAGTCCCGTATCCGTAAAGGAAGCAAGCGTGGTTTGTCCAATGGAATCGAAGCCTGTATTCGACTCTCGGTATACAATATATTGATAGTTAGACCATGGTACATCCGTTTTCCACGAAAGCGTCAATCTGCGGTCGGCGCTGTCGATGGAAAGAAAAACAGAAGACGCCGCATCCGACCGACCAATCAAAAACGAAGACGATGTGTTGTTGTAAAAACCAATTCGATAAAAGAAAGTGTTTTGCTGCGTGTTCTGTAGACTGTCCGTGAAAATGGCGCTGTCGGCGTCGGAATATGTAGCAAGCGTCGTAAAAGTCGAAGCATTATTGATACTGCGTTCTATCGTATAAGAATAAGGTCCCGGATACTGAACCGTATCTATTTCGACAGGTTTAATCCATCGTATGTTGATTTTTCCCGAACTGTTGTCTGTCGTTTGTATGCTTACATTGGTAATTATCGGAACATCTTTCTGCAGATAAGTACAGGCTTCGTTGGATGCATAACTTTCTGCCATATCGCCGAAATAGGCAATCACCAAATAGCAGTACAGGTTTCCTCGTAAGAGTCCCTGTCCGTTATTATCATCTGTAAATGAAGTGGTTTGCATATTGGTTGTCCCTATCTGGGTATAGCCCGTATAGGCGGGGACGCCCGTTTCGCAATGATCGGGAACAAATCCCGAACTGTTCATTCTTCGATATATTTTATATCCGATGGCATGATTACAGGGGGTCGGCAGCCACGAAAGCTGAATGGTATTCTGAAAAGGAATCGCCTGCAAATTTTGAGGAGCAGGAGCTACAATGGTAATCCGTACCGTTTTGATGCTCGTCAGACTGACAACTGCATGATTATCGACAGCTTTAAAAGTAACCTGATAAGGTTGTTTGCGCACATGCGCGCATTCGGTATTCCAGACGAAACTGCCGGTAGCTGTTCCGTAGTTGGGGACAGACTGGAAAACGGCAGGATTATGAGGCGTTTCGACAGCATCTCCGTAAGCGCTCAGGGTAACTATCTGGGATATATTGTCGGTAGCGGTTACCTGAAAAGCGAGCGTGTCGCCCGCATCGATACAGGTATCCCTGATAGCAGTGATTTCCGGCGGACGATTGTCGCATCCTGAAATGGTAATCTGCATATCGCGAACTACTTCTCCGACTTTCACCCCCAGACGATATTCTTCTACAAGGATAGCAATATTGTATTCACCTTGAGTCATCGGATAGTCCCAATAGAAATCTCCCGTCTGAGCATTGACCGAAATACTGTTGGGAGCGTGAGGAAAGGCATATCCCGGAATAATTTCGCCGGAGTAACCTCTACAGGGGATCAGAGAATAGACAAGACTGTCTCCATCAGGGTCTACGGCGGCGGGATTGTGGTAAAAAGGAACGCCCGTACATCCCGCATCTATTGGTGGATTGGTCAGTCTGGGCGAATTGTTATATTGTAAAAAAGGATTGATGATGAGTTTCGTTTCTATATAGAACGGAATATTGACGGAATTGGGAATATTGACAATAC
The DNA here is from genome assembly GCA_031273515.1 of Bacteroidales bacterium. Classification (GTDB taxonomy): domain Bacteria; phylum Bacteroidota; class Bacteroidia; order Bacteroidales; family WCHB1-69; genus JAIROC01. Next base: position 3,293 of record JAISRU010000074.1, read on the forward strand.
CGCTATTTCGATTAGCATCTTCCATAGAAAGGGTATAGGATCCCATAGAAGGATAGGTATGTTGAGCGAGATATGTATTTCTTTGTATATCATGAGGCAGGAGTTGTTTACTTTTTCTGGGTATATTTTCCGAAGTCCCGTCGCCCCATAGAATGAGCAATTCCTCTCTGTCGGCAGGACTTAGACTATAGGTATAGGTCGTAATAGTTACTTCGTAAGTAAGTCCGCTGATATGCCTATAGGTAATTTCTCCTGCTCTTTCGTGCGTAGCATACACCGAAAGAACACTTATCATACAGAAGAAAATACTTAACAGGAATTGTTTCATCGTCATAAAGTTAAAAAACATAAATCATAAACGCAACCGTAAATAAATTATTGTCTGAATCAGGATTGGCTTCGCCTCTCTTCTCTCCTTCTTGCAAACTTGTTTGCTTCTGCCGAGCAAGAAGGAGAAAGGCAAAGCCAATCAGATAAATTAGAGTTCAGACAAAAGCGTCCGAATGGCAATTCTCAATGGTTGTATACCTGACGTCATGCAGGTTGTTGGTGGGGAATTTTATTTCTACAGAGCGTCCATCCTTACAGGATGCGAACTAACTCCGAAGGAGTTTAATATGAATAACCCCCAATGAAACGTAGCGATTGGAGGTAAGACAATGAGCGAAAATATCCGAAAGACATGCAAAATTCGGAAAAACGGAGGCGCTTTCCGACAATAAAATAAACGTAAACCGACCTTTTTCCTCCCTGTTTGACCCTCATTTTAGGGTCTAAATAATTTGTATTTCAGATTGTTAGGATGGGTGGAATTAATTTTTATATTTTCTGTTTGAAATGTAGAAATATTATTATACTTTTGCAACAGAAATTTCATCGTAATAAATAGACATACAAGAATTAAACAAATACCCTGTAAAAGGGTTTTATATAAAACAAAAACACAGTCGTCATTACGAACGGGTACGCTGGATTGCCACGTTGCTTTACTCATCGCAATGACTTGCAAATAAAGGAAATAGAAATAGAGACACATGAAACAGTGTAAAATGAAATACGTAATGGAAAATAGAAAAATTAAATTATTGTTAACAGGACTGATACTGTTGAGCAGTATGTTCGTTTATGGACAAACAAATCAGTGCCTTCGTTTTGGAATGGGAACAGGTTTGTTTTCGCTGAACTACAACATGAATGGCGTAAAGAGTAAGCTCAAGTTGGGATTCAGCGGAAAAGCTAATTATACCTATTTCTTTCATCCTCATTGGGGGATAGGGACAGGAATTGAAATCTCCATGAGTTCGACCGACGGTTTTATCGACGGAGCTAAAGTATCCTTTGAAGGTAAAATTGATGACGAAAACGATGAGTTTCGCAAAGACATTTATTTTCGGGACTGGCACGAAAAACAAAAGATTATCTTTGCCGAAATTCCTGTCGTGTTTAATTATCAGTACGATTTCGGGTTGCGCAAACGAAGAAAAATGTACATCAACATAGGCGCAAAAATACAAATTCCTTTGTCTGCCAATTACGAAGTTACACAAGGCGAATTGGAAGTGCAGGGATATTACGCCAAATGGAATGTTACCCTTTTTGGGTTGCCTAATCATGGCTTCGGCAGAGAGTCGCACAAAAAATTGGCAGGACCCATAGCTGTTCCGCTCAATATTGCCGCAACCGCAGCTATCGGCTTTTCATTTGAAGTATCTCCCCTTATGGATGTTTTTCTCGGAGCTTCGTTCGACTATGGTTTTATGAACCTCAAATCGACAGACGAAGGAAATATTCTCTACGAAGATAAAGACCAGATATTGCAGTATCGCAGTATTTTAATGTCGTCCGTTATCACAAAGGCAAATACGATAGCCCTGCAAGGTGAAGCCGGTATACGGGTTAATATCGGCAGCTCCAGTCGCAGAGGTATTTATAGATACAGAAGATAATTTTCGTGATATGCTATAAATATAAATACAGAAGACATGAGAAAACTATTTGGAATACTTGCCTTGTGCGTTCTGACGTCGGCAGTGTCGGGACAAAACAAATGTACGATTAGCGGTATCGTCAAGGATGCACGTACACAGGAAGCGCTTTTTTACGCTCAGACGGGACTCTTAAAGGCAGCAGACAGCAGTTCTGCAGGAGGTTCGTTCACCAATGAACTTGGGTCTTTTGAAATTACAGACGTTCTGCCGGGGACGTATATTTTGCAGGCTTCGTATGTCGGTTATGAGGTTTACCGAAAGGAAATTGTCGTAACAAAAGACAATCGGACAATGAATATGGATACGATTTTGCTGCATCCTCAAAGCACCACGCTCGAAGGCGTTACGGTATACGGACAAAAACCCGTCTATACTATCGACGGAGAAAAAACAATATACAATGTATCGGAAGACGGCGGCATACAGACAGGTACAGCTTCGGACGCTCTCCAAAATGCGCCGGGAGTGGAAGTCGATATTGAAGGAAATATTACCCTGAGAGGAGTTTCAAGTGTCGAAATATGGATTAACGACCGTCCCTCGAAACTCAATGCCGAAAATCTGAAAACATATATCCAGCAACTTCCTGCCAATTCGCTCGAAAGGATAGAAGTTATTGCCAA
>JAISRU010000076.1 GCA_031273515.1 Bacteroidales bacterium
AAACTATCCTTGCGCATGCACGACCTTTACACAGGGAAAATGCAGACAATACCCAAAGTTCCGGTAGACGGATTTAATTGGTTTAACGTCTGGTATACTCCCGGAGTTTCGGCAGTATCCACGTCTGTACGGGACGATAATGACATGTCGTATCGGCTGAGCAATCGCAGTAATTTAGTGGCGGTCTTGAGCGACAGCACGCGGGTGTTGGGGGACGGCGACTGTACTCCTCCGGGAGGATTGGGCGTTATGGAAGGGAAAGCCTTCCTGATGAAATATCTGGGAGGAATTGATGCGGTGGCGCTCTGTGTGGACAGCAAAGATGATACGGGAAAGAACAATCCCGACAAATTAATCAATTTCGGAACGATGTTGCAACATAGTTTCGGAGCGATAAATCTGGAAGACATTTCGCAACCCAATTGTTTCAGGGTATTGGACGGATTACGCGCCGAATGTAATATTCCTGTCTGGCACGACGACGCTCAAGGAACGGCATGTGTTACACTTGCCGCTCTGATTAATGCATTGAAGCTGACAGATAAGAAAATACAGGATATAAAAATTGTTTTCTACGGAGCGGGAGCAGCCAACACGAGCATCGCCAGACTGCTGATTACCGATGGAGCAAATCCGGCTAAAATGATTTTATTCGACGTCAAAGGCAGTTTACATGCAGGCAGAGAGGACTATAAAAATGATCCGGCATCATATCCTCAGTGGGAATTGTGTCTAAAAACCAATCCTCAACAGATTACAGATACGCAAGAGGCTTTTACCGAAGCGGATGTTTTAATTGCTTTGTCGAAGCCGGGTCCGGATACTATTAAACCGGAATGGATAGCAAAAATGGCGGATAAAGCCATTGTGTTTGCCTGTTCCAATCCGATACCGGAGATTTATCCTCATGCCGCTAAGGAAGCCGGCGCATACATCGTTGCAACAGGCAGAGGTGATTTTCCCAATCAGGTCAATAATTCGGTATGTTTTCCTTCTGTTCTCAAGGGGTCGTTGTTGGTTCAGTCCCGCTGCATATCGGACGGGATGACTGTCGCTGCGGCTCATGCGATTGCGGCGTTCGCGCAAAATAGAGGTATTCATCCCGATAATATCATCCCGAATATGACTGAAAGCGAATTGTTTCCTGTCGTTGCGGCTGAGGTCGGCATGCAAGCTGTCTTAGAAGGACATGCCCGTATTCCGACCGACAAAACAACACTCTATCAACAGGCAAAACAATCGATTGACGAAGCACAGTCTTTGGTTCGTCTTTTGATGAGAGAAAACTGTATTCCTTCTGTCGATACGACAATTCTTGATGCTACTTTACAGGAAGCAATTGCCGAAGTTTCTACCAATATCCAATCCTGTCGGGATTTTAAACGCATCTGAACACCCATTGTAAGAGATTGAATATAAACAAAATGATAAACATACGAAAAGCCGTACTGCTTTTGAGTAAAAGCAGTACAGGTTTTGGGGAAAAGCAGTACAGGTTTCAGGCAAAAGCAGTACGGCTTTTACCTGCATTCGGTACAGCGTTTTTATACGCCGAATAAGGGGACTAAAGTCAATGGGAAATATAAACATTATAACAGAATATTAAGCGTATTTCGGCTATGCTCAATATAAAATCGAAATATGAAGTTCGACCTCGAAGAGGTCAAATGTTTATAGAAGAAATGTACACCGTTATTGTACGACCCCGATTGGGTCGAATTGAAACACAACATCTTTTTTCTATAAACATACAATGTCTTCGACATCAAAACCGTCATACATTATTTATGTTCCATTCCTTATGGTCTTCTTTGAGCTACTCAAAATCTTCATAGGGGATTATAGTACAATGAAAGGAAAATTGCTGCGTTATGGTGTAAATTGATAAAATTTTCTTTATAAATGGAAAAGCGAAATATTGCCATACATTATTTTGTCTTTAGGAGTATCGACGAATTGGCAGATGCGGACAGAAGTCTGCTTGAAAAAGCCGAAGAAGCAAGCAGAAATGCATATACTCCCTATTCGGGTTTTAGCGTAGGAGCTGCTGTTCTGCTCGACAACGAAGAAATTATTACTGCCAATAATCAGGAAAACGCATCTTATCCGCAAGGTCTATGCGCCGAAAGAACGGCGTTGTTTTATGCAATGGCTCAGCATCCGAACCGCAAAGTGAAAGCAATCGCTGTTTATGGCTATCACAGGAAACACAAATTAAAGGGCTGTGTATCTCCCTGCGGAGGATGTCGGCAGGTGATGCTGGAATGCGAACAGCGGGGAAAAGAAAAAATGCGTATCCTGCTAAGTGGATATTCGGGAGAAATTACAGTAATCGAAGGTGTTGAACAATTATTACCCTTGCAGTTTTCGGGAGATTTTTTGTGCGACATACAATAATTTATCTTTAAGAACGATACATCTATATATACATTGTCAATGAATGATAAAGGCTGACAACAAACAAAGAAAGAACGCTAAGAAATAAATATTCAACAGAAACACAGAATAGATGAAAAAAATAAGTTTGATTATCGTATGTTTAATGTGTACGATGCTGGTATTCGGACAGGAAAAAGAAGCAAAAAAAGAAAAGAAAAAACAGGCTCTGACAACGCCCGTATTGTTTAAAGATCGCATTGTATTGGATTTTTTCTCAACTGTCTGGATGATGGGAGCAGGATCGGAGATTAAACAGAAAGCCATTAATTTTGGGTTCAACGGGGCTTTTATGTTTGATATTCCCATAAAAAAGACAAGTCCGTTTAGTTTTGGTTTGGGTTTAGGCGTTACCAATCACAATTTGTATTCCAATGTAACATGGGGTATCGGCGAAAATTATACAACGATTGTAACCCCTGTTCCCGAAGGAATTAGCTATCGAAAAAATAAAATCACATTCACTAATATCAACATACCGCTTGAATTTCGCTACAGACATTCTTCGGGATTTAAAATATCGGCAGGATTTCGCATAGGTTTAATGGCGGATATTCACAGTAAATATTTTGGCGCCGCATTGGACGGCAGTCAGGATAAAGACCTGATTAAAAATTACAAGATACCCAACCGTACAAAAATCCCCGTCGAAGTTACCTTTAAAACAGGATGGAAGTTTGTAAGCGTCAATGCGTCGTACATGCTGACAAAGATGTTTGAAACGGATAAAGGTCCTCTTATCAATGCCGTCAGCTTTGGAATCACGCTTTGTCCTTACTAAACAGGACGAATAAGTGCATGAATACGTATGGGATTAACGATTGATGCTGTTTTGGGTTCGGAGGATTTCTCAAAAGAGAATTTGATTTTCCTTCTTCAGTCGCAGGGAGAAGAACGAACGAAACTCTTTGCAAAGGCGGCAGAAACAAAACGAAAATATGTTGGAAACACAGTTTATTTTCGGGGGTTGATAGAATATTCAAACCTTTGTACAAAAAACTGTTATTATTGCGGGATACGCAAAGACAATAAAAATATCGACCGTTATACACTGACGGAAAAGGAAGTTCTGGACGCCGTTGCATACGCGTATAATGAGAAATATGCATCGTTGGTAATTCAGTCGGGAGAGATCAATTCCTCAAAATTCACTGCCGAAATCACCAATTTATTGACCAAAATAAGCAAAGCAACCCATAATTCAATGGGGATAACCCTTTCTTTAGGCGAACAGGATCGCGAAACTTTGCGTCAATGGAAGGATGCGGGCGGCAGACGTTATTTGCTCAGAATAGAAACATCGGACGAAAGTCTTTATACAAAGATACATCCGCAGGATACAACGCATAGTTTTCAAAAGCGGATCAATACGATTAAATTATTGCGGGAAACAGGTTATCAGGTTGGGACGGGAGTAATGATCGGACTTCCATTTCAGACGCTTGAACATCTGGCAAATGATTTGCTTTTCTTTCGGGATATGGATGTGGATATGGTTGGCATGGGTCCGTATATCGAGCACAAAGATACTCCGCTTTACGTTCACAAAGATACGCTCTTGCCGCAGAAAGAACGATTTGACCTCACTTTGAAAATGATTGCCATTCTTCGGATTATGATGAAAGATATAAATATTGTCTCGACTACAGCCATGCAAGCAATTGATCCCATTGGTCGCGAAAAGGCATTGAAAGTGGGAGCAAACATTATCATGCCGAACCTTACTCCCCAAAAATACAGAGGAAGCTACCTTTTGTACCAGGATAAACCCTGCATCGACGAAGAAGCCGAACAATGTAAGACCTGTTTGGAAATCAGGATACGTTTTGCAGGAGATAAGATCGGCTATGGAGAATGGGGCGATGCAAAACATTTCTTCCGCAAAACAAGCGTAAATAATTGAAATTGTCTTGCACTCTGATTGGCTACGCCTTTCTCCTTCTTGCTCGGCAAAGACAAACAAGTTTGTCTCTGCTCTCGCTTCGTGCGTCGATTTATCTGATTAAATGATTAACATGATTATCAGTGAACAAGTAAACGAGAGAACAATTCTGCGTAACGCTGCGGTATTCTACCGGGAAATAAAAAATAATCCCCCGCAGGCAATTTTCAATTTTCAATTCTCAATTAATTTGTTGTATCTTTGTAGAAATAAAATCACAAATGAATTCCTCATGACAAAAATAGAACTTTGTCGTACAAGGGAATAATTGAATTGTAATAACTTATAAAATTATATACAGATGGAAAATAAACACACAAACACCGAATTGGTAACTATTGGCGCTGTCAAAGAGCAATTGAAGGCATATATGCTCAAAGCGTTTCTTGAAGAAGCAGGGATAACGGTCTTCTTACAAAACGAGATGTCATCGCAATTATATGGCAATATGCTTGAAATCAAGATACAAGTTTCTGATACAGACGCAAAAAAAGCTCGTGATTTGCTAAATGAAAGCGGGTATGTTTTGTAACTCCTTTTCTTAGGTGAACAGGTAGACGAGTAGACGAAGCGAAGAGTATTGTTTCCCGCAGAATACCGCAAAGTTACGCAGAACAATACATGCCGTTAGTACCTTATGTTTGAAATTGATGTAATTTTTGGCAGAATATTCTATTGTCTTTTTGTTTTCGTCTTGTTGAACAAGGGATTAAGAGAGCATTCAAAGCAAGATTTCAGCAACAAAGTTGCTGAAATACATCTCGCATTAGCTGTCTGACGTAAAGAATTTTCGCAACACGAGCGTAAAGCAAATGCTGTTGTTTGACTTCCCTACGCAGCGAGTAAGCGCAGAGGCAGATTGCTAACTTTGCCGAACTGCAAGGAGAAAGGAGTTCAGCATTTGTAGCGAGTGTAAGAAAATTTAGCCAAGACAGGTACAGCGAGCGGCTTTTTTTGCTTACTTTTTTCAGCTGCAGGAAAAAAGTAAGAGGAAATAAAGACGTTTA
>JAISRU010000129.1 GCA_031273515.1 Bacteroidales bacterium
GTCGATCAACTCGTAGAGGAATACCAACAACTCTATACGTTTGCAAATAACTGCAACAAAGATTCCAACAATTACCAACAAATCAGACATGCCGCAAAAGAAGAAATCGCACTGAGACAAATACTTAATGACAAAAACGCTAAGGCTTTTACTACGAACTTCGATGACCTACATGGAATTAATCAACTGCCAGGACTCGCCACACAAAGACTTATGGCTGAAGGATACGGCTTCGGAGCTGAAGGTGACTGGAAAACAGCCGCACTCCTGAGAACGTTTCAGGTTATGACACAAGGACTTCATGGAGGTTCCTCGTTCCTCGAAGACTATACCTATCACTTCGACGGCAATAATAGCAGCATCCTACAAGCACATATGCTCGAAGTGTCACCCGCTATCACTACACAAATACCAACTTTAGAAGTACATCCACTCGGCATAGGAGGTAAAGCGGATCCCGCAAGACTCGTCTTTACAGCACACAAAGGTACAGGAGTAGCCGCTACTATCGTCGATTTGGGTAACAGGTTCAGAATGATCGCTAATAACGTCAATGTTATCGAACCACTACATCCACTACCTAAACTTCCCGTCGCCAGCGCGCTCTGGATACCACAACCTAATCTCGAAATAGCAGCACACGCATGGATACTCGCAGGTGGAACACATCATACAGCCTTCTCATACGATGTCAACAACGAATTCGTTAAAGATTATGCAGATATCGCAGGAATCGAACTCCTTACAGTTGACAAAAATACTAATATCCAATCACTCGAACTCGAAATGAAAGTTAATGATCTCTACTTTAAAAACTAATGCAAATAGATATTATCTACATCCAGACACGGTACTACAGAAAAAATAGACCGTATGATCGCACAAATCAGTAGGAAAAAACAACACGCGCACATGCTAATTAACCTGAAAGAAAATGAAAATCCAGAGATAAACCCCTTTGACGGAATTGTACTGGGTACGCCCATCTATGCAGGAAAGACGGAGAAACAAATGAAAAATTTGGTGAAAAATATGCGAAAATATTCAACGCAAAAAGAGGAACGGTTCGTTGCAAATGCTTGACAAATCAAAAAGAAACAAATAAATATCAAGCATGAATAACGAAAAATTGACCCTGTCACAACTCGAACAATATCTTGCTAAAGCCGCATGGATACTGAAAGGTCCTGTTGATGCAGCAGATTTTAAAGTGTATATCTTCCCGCTTCTGTTTTTTAAGCGCATTTCCGATGTCTATGACGAAGAATATAAAGAAGCGTATGAGGAGTCGGAAGGAGATGATTCGTATGCAAGCAATTCCGAATTCCATCGTTTTATCATACCAGAAGGGGCTCATTGGGATGATGTTAGAGCCGTTACACAAAATGTGGGAAGTGCCATTAAAGGAGCATTCTCACAAATAGAAAAAGCAAATCCAGATTTTTTGGCAAGTATATTCGGTGATGCCCCGTGGACAAACATAGACAAGCTTCCAGATGCTTTGCTTTGCCGGTTGATAGAACATTATTCCCAATATAACCTCGCCAATTCAAACGTCGAACCGGATATGCTGGGACAAGCATATGAATATCTTATCAAAGTATTTGCAGACCAAACCAACAAGAAAGCCGGCGAATTTTATACCCCACGGTCGGTCGTTCATCTTATGGGACTGATCACCAATGCCCAGGAAGGAGAAACAATATATGACCCCGCTTGCGGAACGGCGGGCATGCTACTTGAATGTATGGAGCATGTCAAAATAAAAGGAGGTGACCCACGGACGCTGAAACTGTATGGACAAGAAAAAAATTTGACTACCTCGACTATCGCACGAATGAATATGTTTTTGCATAATGTCGTCGATTTTGAAGTTGAACGAGGAGATACACTGCGCAATCCAAGGTTCTTTGAACAAGACGGAAGGTTGAAACAATTCGATCTCGTTATCGCTAATCCACCCTTCTCGCTGAAAGAATGGGGCGCTGATATGTGGACGAATGAACAATATGGCAGAAATATCGCAGGTGTTCCACCTAAAGGTAATGGAGATATGGCTTGGGTACAACATATGATCAAATCAATGAAAACAGTCAATGGACGTGTGGCCGTCGTATTGCCACATGGAGCCTTATTCCGCAAAGGCGCAGAAGCTAACATCAGAGCAGCACTCATGGAAATGGATAAGCTGGATGCCGTCATCGGGCTGGGTGGCAATATCTTTTATGGCGCTACACTCTCGGCTTGTATTCTCGTTTTCAGAGATAAAAAAATGAAAAAGAAAAAAGGAAAAGTTTTATTCATCGATGCCACTGACCAAATCCGCAACGGACGTGCTCAAAATTTCTTGGACAAAAAACATATCGACAACATCTTTCAATGGTATTCAGACTGGAAAGACGTGGATAATCATGCAAAAGTAGTCCCTATTGAAAATATTAAAAAAAATGACTACAACCTGAATATCCCATTGTATGTTGAAAAAATCATTGCCGACAATCTCCCACCTCTAAATGTGGCTCTGGATAATCTGAAAACAGCAACTCTAAAAGCTGAAAATGCTGAACTACAACTTGAAATACTATTAAAAGAATTTATATATAATGAGTTTGAATGATCTCGAATCCTATCTCTGGGGAGCTGCCGTCTATCTGAGAGGTGTCATCGATGCAGGTGATTACAAACAGTTTATCTTCCCACTACTGTTCTTTAAGCGCATCTGCGATGTCTATGATGAAGAATATCAAATAGCTCTCGATGACAGCAACGGCGATCTGGATTATGCTACCTTCGCAGAAAATCACCGTTTTCAAATCCCAAACGGCGCACACTGGAATGACGTCAGAAACGTTACAGTAAACGTAGGACTGCATCTGAACAAGGCTTTTCACGAAATCGAACGAGTCAATGCCCTACAACTACAACATATCTTTGGAGATGCAGAATGGACCAACAAAGAACGACTACCAGATAACATGCTTTGCAACCTCATAGAACATTTTTCACAAAAAAACCTGAACGTTAACAGCGTCCCCAATGATATGCTCGGAGAAGCCTACGAATACCTCATTAGAAAATTCGCAGATGACAGCGGACATACAGCTGCTGAATTCTATACCAATCGAACAGTCGTACAACTGATGAGCCTTATCGCTGACCCACAAGAAAAAGAAAGCATTTATGACCCTACCTGCGGCAGCGGAGGACTATTACTCAACTGCGCTATGATGCTGAAAAATAAAGGAAAAGAATATCGCACTCTACGACTGTACGGGCAGGAAATTAACCTGATTACCTCCTCTATCGCACGAATGAACATGCTACTTCATGGCTTTGAAGAATTTAATATCGAACGAGGTGATACGTTGAAAAACCCACGATTCATACACCTCGATACAATCCGACAATTTGATGTCGTTCTCGCTAATCCACCGTATTCCGTTAAAAGCTGGGAACAACAAACGTTTATGAACGATCCCTTCGGTAGAAATATCTGGGGTACCCCGCCACAAGGCTGCGCAGATTACGCCTTTCAACAACATATCATGAAAAGCATGAATGACCGCAGCGGACGATGCGTTGTACTGTGGCCACACGGCATCCTGTTTCGAGATGCAGAAAAAAATATGAGAGAAGCTATGATTAAAAGCGACTGCGTAGATACTATCATCGGGCTGGGCGCTAATCTGTTTTATAACTCGCCAATGGAAGCCTGTCTACTGATTTGCCGCATGAATAAAAATACAGAACGAAAAGGAAAAATACTTTTTATCAACGCCACAGACGAAGTAAAACATGAAAAAAAAACCAGCCGATTAGAAAATAAGCATATCCAAAAAATATTCATGGCTTACCGGAATTACAAAAACATTCCGGGATTCGCACGAGTGGTAAGCATAGAAGATATCCTACATAATAACGCAACTCTAAGCATCCCACTCTATGTGTCACGACATCAGGCTAAGCAGGAAGAAAATATATCCCTGCAAAAGGCAATCACACAATGGAAAAAAAGTTCGGAGGCTTTGCATCTATCAATGGAAAAATTATTTGAAACATTAGAGGAAAAATTATGAATTTGGACAAAACACAAGTGGATTTTATCGCCGAAATTAAGCAGAAAATCAGACAGGCTCAATATGATGCACTTAAAACCGTAAACCTGCAACTCATTAGTCTGTATTGGGAAATCGGGAAGTCAATAACCGAAAAACAAGCAGAAAGCTGGGGTAAAGCTGTCGTGCCGACACTCTCTATCGAATTGCAAAAAGAATTCCCGGGAACAAGCGGATTCTCCGAACGTAACCTTTGGTTGATGACTCAGTTTTATGCTGAATATCACGATGTTGAAAATCTGCAACCATTGGTTGCAGAAATTAGTTGGACAAAACATATTGTCATCTTGAATAAATGTAAGGATAATCTACAACGACAATTCTATATCCTGGCAACTAAAAAATTCGGATGGACTAAAAATGTACTGACTCATCAAATTGAAAACCAAACATACGAAAAATATCTGCTTAATCAAACCAATTTCGATCAAACACTCCCAGATACCATAAAAAATCAAGCCGCTTTAGCTGTAAAAGATGAATACACCTTCGATTTTTTGAATCTCGCAGACGAACATTCAGAATCTCAATTGGAAAACGCTTTGATCAACAACATCAGAAGTTTTTTGATGGAAATGGGAGGACTGTTCGCTTTTATCGGAAGTCAATTCAAATTGCAGGTCGATGATAAAGAATATTTCGTTGATTTACTATTGTATCACAGGCAGTTACGGTGCCTACTCGCTATTGATTTGAAAATCGGAGAATTTCAACCTGAGTTTAAAGGAAAAATGGAATTCTATCTCACCGTGATGAACGATACAATGAAGATACCTGATGAAAATGATGCCATCGGGATCATTATCTGTAAAGAAAAAAACAGAACAGTGGTAGAATATTCGCTCAAAACCAGCACTATGCCCATCGGAGTGGCTACCTACACAACCTCGCAAAACCTGCCGAAAAATTATCAACACCTCCTGCCTGACAGCAAAGATATTAACGATAAAATAAACCTTTATTTCGGATCACGATGAAAATAGATAAGTCGAAATGGAAAAAGGTAAAGTTTGGGGAAGTGGCTATACAACAGACAAGCAATGTTGATATTGAAACTACAAACTTAACTCGATATATAGCTGGAGACCACATGAAGACAGAAAACATTCACTTACGAAACTGGGGTATTGTAGGAGATGGTTATTTAGGTCCAGCTTTTATTAGAAAATTTGAACAGGGAGATATATTGTATGGATCAAGGCGCACATATCTAAAAAAAGTAGCTGTTGCCGATTTTGACGGGATAACGGCAAATACAACATTTGTAATAAAAGGCAATGATGAAATATTTGTCCCAAAACTGTTGCCTTTCCTAATGTTAAGTGATAGTTTTACAAAACATTCCATTGAAAAATCAAAAGGCTCGGTCAATCCATATATCAATTGGAAAGATATTGCCAATTACGAATTTTTGCTTCCATCAAAGGAAGAACAAGTGCATTTGGCAAAATTGCTTTGGGCTGTAGATGAAGTGGTGGAAAGAGAAAAAGAAGTGAAAAGAAGATTGGAAGAAACACGTAGGATTTTCTTTGAAATTTATCTTAACAATAAACAGGCAAACCACAAATTGGGTGATTGTTTAATTCCTAAAAAAAACAAAAGTAGAGTACCGCATAATGTTGAGAAATACTTAGGTTTAGAGCACATCGAAAGTGGAATTTTTCAATGTGAGAACTATGGTTCATCTATAGATGTTCTTTCGGATGCTTATATTTTCAATAGAGGCGATTTATTGTATAGCAAACTTAGACCCAACTTGGATAAAGCTATTATCGCCGATTTTGATGGTATCTGTACAACAGAATTGATTGTATATGATACAAACTCGTTGACAACAAAAGATTTTATTCTACATATTCTCCACTCTAAACCATTTCTTGATTACATAATCCCAAAAGGATTTGGAACAAAAATGCCTCGAGTGTCTCATGAAATAATCTCAGCGTATGAATTTTATTTACCTGGTATTCGAGAACAGAAAAATCTTTTGGACAAACTCAATAAATTTCAATTGAATGAAAATAAATTGACCGAAACTATTAGAAGTGTAGAACAAATCAAATCAGTATTAATCAATAAAATATTTTAGAATTATGATTACTATACCAGTAAAAATATCATTGCCTGAGATATGGCAAGGTGAATTTGAAAAAAACGAATGGAATCCTATTAACTTTATTGTTGGAGCTAATGGGACAGGAAAATCTTTATTTTCTGACAAATTGAAGGCACAACTTAAAAGCAAAGATATCAAAGCCAGACTTTTAACGGCGGAAAGATTAAGCGGATTAGAAAAACAGTCGTATAGTGAATTTAATGCTACTGGACTTCGAATAATGCCTTTTGAAAAAGGATTTGATTTGTCTAAAATTCAGAATATTAAAAATAATGGAGAAAATTATGGATTATCTTCATCTGCGTTTGTTATTTTGAGGGAGCGATTAGATATCAAGATAAAAATTGAAGCATTCTTGTCTGATATTTTCAAAAAAGCCATACGATTAGTAGAAGAGGGAGGATATTTGAAACCTAAAATGCAAAATATTTCTGGCGGTGCAGAATATACACTTAAAGAAAAAGAATGTCATGGACTAAAAGAAATTATCACATTATTAATATTTTTGTATGATGACGAACACAATTGTATCATATTTGACGAACCGGAATTGCATTTACATCCTCAATTTCAGTCTTTCTTCTTGAATGAAATTAGAAAATTGGCAGGCGATCCATATACGGATTCTTCTAAAAAACTATTTTTTATCATTACTCATTCTCCTTATTTTTTGGATTTGCGTTCGATTGACGACTTGAAAAGTGTCCTTGTGTGTCATGTTAGTCAAATGCCTACTTATATTAAAAATGAGGATTTGGATAGGCAGGATGAATATATTTTAAAAAGATTTTTACCGCGTTTCAATACGCATCACAAACAATTTTTCTTTTCTCCAAATCCCGTATTTGTAGAAGGTTATACAGATCAGCAAATTATTGCGCTTTTATTTGAACAAAGCGAATTGAATATTGCCGCCTCCGGTTCTTCTATCATTGATGTCGGGGGAAAAGATGAATTGGGAGTATTTTTCAAACTGTGTAATAAATTGGGAATAGATTGCAGAATAATAGCAGATTATGATGCTTTCTTCAGAGGAAAAATAAGAGAAGTAGCACAAATAGACAGTAGAGTTACTAACTTTTTTAATCAACATGGATTGGGTGCGGATATTTCTAATGGCATTGGGGAACTTGAACATAAATTAAAAGGAATAGCAGACAATATTATTACAAAGACAAGCACAGATAGTGATATATTAGGCTTGATAAACTATTTAAAGCCAATCATTAATAATGCCGATAAACGTCATGATGTTATTTGCTCTATTTATCTTGCTCTAATCAGGTTTAAAAACAAAATTAAAACGATTGTTGATACGAGTAAGTATGCTGATGTTGATTTTATTGAGCCGCGGTTTAATAAAATATGTGAGTCATTTGAGAAGGCAAATTTTTATATTATTCCTTTTGGAGAGTTAGAGCATTATTTTAAAGCATCTTCAATAGATTATTTGAACATCACTAATAAAGACAAATTGTTTCACGAAGAGCGAGATCGCATTTTGAATTTGGACAAAA
Organism: Bacteroidales bacterium; assembly: GCA_031273515.1. Classification (GTDB taxonomy): domain Bacteria; phylum Bacteroidota; class Bacteroidia; order Bacteroidales; family WCHB1-69; genus JAIROC01. The sequence continues at coordinate 7,749 of JAISRU010000129.1, forward strand.
ATCAAATTGAGCGTGATTATGCTGATTTGTTACCTTTGTTGGTTAAATCCATTCCACACATAGATGTAGATCTGATTAAACATTTACGATATGTAATAATTGAGTGGATTCAAAATGTTCAAAACGCGATATTGAGAAAAGAGGTGCAAGATATTTCTACTTTAAAAACTAATGCAAGGGTTAATTACGCTCTTTATAGCCAATTATTTTATTGTGAAGATGATGGGTTGTCTATAAAGCCGGATTGTACATTTGATTGTACGATAAAACTGAAATCGGCATTAGTTGGAACTGAAAGAAAGGTTTCTTTTGACCATACGACGACGGCACAAAATTTTAAATTAGAATAATCATGGCATTCAACGAACTCAACAGTGTAGAACATTTTATCATCCGGCAGTTAAGCGGAGTGAATCTCAATAGCGGCTTACCTAATCCGCAGGCTGTTTACGGATTGCAGTGGCAATACCTGCCTGCCTCGTCGCTGCTGCGCGAACCGACGGAAGTATTGATCGAAAGCGAGCTGAAGCAGGCACTTATCCGTATTAATCCGGGAATTGCCGCACAGCCCGACCGTGCGGATGCAGTTATTTACAAGCTGAGAGCTATTCTGCTTTCGGTATACAGTATTGGTTTGGTGCGTGCCAATGAGGAGTTTTCCAAATGGATGAAAGGAGAAATAACCATGCCGTTTGACGAAGACTACCGGCATGTACCCGTTCGCCTGATTGATTTTGATAATTTGCAAAACAACAAATACCAAATTGTAAATCAGCTGCATATTCGCCACAGGGAAACGAAAATTCCGGATATTGTCCTTTTTGTTAACGGTATTCCTGTTGTGGTGGGGGAAGTCAAAACACCGGTACGCCCTGCCGTAAGTTGGTTGGACGGTGCTCATGAAATACATGATGTGTACGAAAACGCTATTCCTGCACTATTTGTTCCTAATATTCTGAGTTTTGCTACCGACGGAAAAGAATTTTATTACGGAGGCGTACGCACATCCTTAGCGCACTGGTCGCCCTGGCGCATATCCGACGAAACACAATTAATCGCTCAGGCGGGATTGGAAGATGTCGGAAAACAGGTAAAACATTTGCTTTCTCCGAAAACCTTGTTGGATATTTTATGCCATTTCAGCATTTTTACGACTGATAAAAGCCGGAAGCGAACAAAAATTATCTGTCGTTACCAGCAGTATGAGGGTGCGAACCTGATAGTGGAACGTGTCAAGGCAAACAAAGTCAAGAAAGGATTGATATGGCATTTTCAAGGTTCGGGAAAATCGTTGCTGATGCTCTTTGCCGCACAAAAACTCCGGCGGGATCCGGCATTGAAAAGCCCGACGGTCATCATCGTTGTTGACCGTATTGATTTGGATACACAGATTGCCGGGACTTTCAGTGCCGCCGGCGTTCCCAACATGGTTACAACGGATAGCATCAGCGCATTGCATGACTATCTGGAAAGGGATAGTCGCTTTATTATCATCACGCTGATTCACAAATTCCGCGATGCGTATGAAAATATGAATCTGAGGGAGAACATCATCGTGATGGTGGACGAAGCGCACCGCACACAGGAAGGTAATCTGGGTACCAAGATGAGGGCGGCTTTACCCAACGCTTTCCTTTTCGGACTTACCGGGACACCCGTAAACAAAGCCGACAGAAATACGTTTTGGGCATTCGGTGCGGAGACCGATGAGAGTGGCTACATGAGCCGTTATACGTTTCAGGAATCCATGCGGGACAACGCTACCCTGCCCCTGCATTTTGAGCCTCGACTGCTTGACATGCATATCGAAAAAGAAATGCTTGATACGGCATTCAACGAAATGGCAAACGATTTGGATGAAGAACAAAAGGCAACCTTGACAAAAACCGCCGCACAAATGTCTGTTTTTCTGAAAACGCCTCGGCGCATTACACGTATCTGCGAAGACATTGTCGATCATTTTCAATCCAAAGTCAATCCGCATGGTTTCAAGGCAATGATTGTTACACCCGACAGGGAAGCCTGTCATCTGTATAAGGAGGCATTGGATCAACTACTGCCGGTAGATGCTTCTGCGGTGGTTATATCCACTTCGGCAAACGATTCGTTTGAGTTTAAGGAAAAATACGAGTTAGACAGAGACCGGCAGGAAAAACTAATAGAACAGTATAATCAACCGGACTCCCCTCTTCAGTTCTTGATTGTTACGGCGAAACTGCTTACCGGCTTTGATGCCCCTATCCTGCAAACCATGTATCTGGACAAATCATTGAAAGACCATACGCTATTGCAGGCTATCTGCCGGACAAACAGACTTTATCCGCAAAAAACGTTTGGTCGCATTGTTGATTATTTCGGCGTATTTGACGACACGGCACGTGCGCTACAGTTTGACGAAGAAACGGTAAAGACAATTATTTCCAATTTGAGCGAATTAAGGGAAATTGTACCGCAAGCGGTTGAAAATGCGCTCAGTCATTTTCCCGGTATTGACAGGCGTATCGACAGTTTTGAAGGATTACAAGCCGCACAGGAGTGTATTAAAACCAACGAACAGAAAGACGCTTTTGCTAAGGATTACGTCTATCTATCCAAAATATGGGAATCGATTTCTCCCGACAGTGTACTTTCGCCTTGTGAAAACGATTATAAATGGTTGTCGCAGGTATATGCTTCCGTTAAGCCTACGGGACCGGAATCCATGGGCAAGCTTTTATGGATGGCATTTGGTGCTCAAACAACAAAACTTATCCATGAAAATATTCGTGTCGATACCCTCCACAATGATTTGGAAGAAATAGTGTTGGATGAAAACAAGGTAGAGGCTTTGATGTATAGCAAGCATTCACAGCAAATAAAGCAAATTGAAAAAGACCTTATCCGACGTTTTCAGCAAAATGCAAGTAAACCAATATTCATCGCCTTGAGCAAAAGATTGGAAGATTTGCGTATAAAAGCCGAACAGGGACTTATCAGCAGTATTGATTTTATTAAAGAACTGTGTCAGATAGCCCGTGAAACAGTACAAGCAGAAAAAGAAGAACAAACCGCTCAGGCACCAAAAGATGCAAAAACCGCATTGACGGAATTGTTTTTGGAACTGAAGACGGAAAATACTCCCGCTGTCGTCGGTCGTATAGTTGATGATATTGACAGCATTGTCAAAGTTGTTCGTTTCCCCGGATGGCAAAGCACAATTGCCGGAGAACGAGAAGTCCAAAAAGCACTTCGAAAAACTTTACTCAAATATAAATTGCACAAGGAAGAAGAACTGTTTAGTAAGGCTTATTTGTATATTAAGGAATATTATTAGTGGAATCTCTAAGTCTCCGCAGGTCGATGATACACGGTTATGAAAATTAAGCCTTTCAGGTTAGCAGCTTCGCGTCAAACTTTCAGCAAAAAACAGTTAACCAACGATTGAGGTTCCGAACAGAGTTGTTATCTTTGCGCCCTGTTCAGCATTTATTTATATAAACTAACATCTTGCTATGAAATACGTTATCGGA
>JAISRU010000176.1 GCA_031273515.1 Bacteroidales bacterium
GTACAAGCCGGAAGCAAAAAGGTATTTGAATAGTCTACCAACAATAACATCAATGCTGGACATGGGTACTCAACCTCTTTACTTCCTCCTACTTTTTTTCTGAAGCTGAAAAAAGTAAGCAAAACAGCCGCTCGCTGTACCTGTCTTGGCTAAATTTTTTTACACTCGCTACAAATGCTGAACTCCTTCCTCATTGCAGTTCGACAAAGTTAGCAAGCTGCCTCTGCGCTCACTCGCTGCGTCGAGAAGTCAAACAACAGCATTTGCTTTACTCTCGTGTTGCAAAAATTCTTTACGCCAGACAGCTAATGCGAGATGTATTTCAGCAACAAAGTTGCTGAAATCTTGGTTTGAATGCTCTCTTAATCCCTTGTTCGACAAGACGAAAACAAAAAAATAACAGCATATTCTGTCAAAAATTACATCAATTTTGAACATAAGATACTAACGGGACAGGCGTTGCCGTCCTTTATGCGACAATTTGAAATGCACCCTTGTAACTTTCATACAATTAATTATTAAATATTTTTATAATATATACGCACGCCTCGTGGCATACCAGATTTACGCAGAATTGTTCTCTCGTCCACTTGTTCACTTGTCTACTTGTCCACTAATAAATCACAGTTCAAGACAATAATCGTCGCTTTGCGCTCCTGTTCACTTGTCCACTTGTTCACTCGTCCACTAATAAATCAGAGTTCAGACAATGGAGAGGACAATGGGGGAAGACAATAATCACCCGTATGGCAATTTTCAATTTTCAATTTTCAATTTTCAATTTTCAATTAATTACGCTTGTCCACTAAACAATCCAAATTCGGGACAATCCATTGCTGAAATGTTCCATTTTCGGGGGGCGAACAGTGCTTAGAAAAAGCATTCAGCGACTTTTTATCACGGAGAATGTCATTTTAATTGCAGATAAACAGATGATTATAGAAGAATAAAAAAAATAATGCTGATTGTCGTTTTATATCAAAAAAAATTATATCTTTGCATTCCGAAAACAATGGGAGTTTAGCTCAGCTGGTTTAGAGCATCTGCCTTACAAGCAGAGGGTCACTGGTTCGAATCCAGTATCTCCCACAAGTTGGCGATTGACAATGTTTCAGTCGCCATTTTTTATGGTCTGTCGACATTTACCGCAACAAAGACGGAACATTTCTTTTTATGTCCGATGTCTGAATGCGGAACTGAAAATGTCGGACTATAAATTCCTGATTACTTCTTTAGAACGACTTATTTCTACATGCAATGAATACAATATGCAGGTATTTTCCGAACCTTACCGATAAACAGATACATCAGTTTGAACAACTACCCGAACTGTATTCCTTCTGGAATGGACAGATTAATGTAATCTCCCGTAAGGATATTGATAATTTGCAGATTAATCATGTTTTACACTCTTTAAGTATTGCAAAGTTAATTTCCTTTAAAGATACGACTTCCGTTTTGGATGTGGGTACGGGCGGAGGCTTCCCCGGCATTCCTTTAGCTATATTATTTCCCTGTGTCGATTTTCATTTAATTGACGCCGTCGGCAAAAAGATAAAAGTCACGCAAGATATCGCCAACCAATTAGGACTCGCAAATGTAACAACCGACCACATTCGAGCTGAACAACTGAAAGACAATTATGATTTTATTCTTAGTCGTGCGGTAACTCAGCTTCCTGTTTTTTACAGTTGGGTACATCAGCGAATTGCAAAACATTCATTTAATGATCTCCCAAACGGCATGCTCTGTTTAAAAGGAGGCGATATCACCGAAGAACGAAAACAAATTCCTTGTCCTGTAACAGAATATCCTGTTTCAATGTGGTTTGAAGAAGCATATTTTGCCCAAAAAAACATTGTCTATATTCCATGCTTGCACAGATAATATGGAACAGTCGTTACAGGACAGGTCTTGCCCGACACAGCGCTTTGGATAAAAAAACGACAGTCAAATCGGGAATATCTTGTTTTTACTCGTCGTTTATTGACGAAATTGTTATACCTTTGCAACATTAATTATATTAATGATAAAAATAGTTTTATGAAACCTGATTTTAGCAATGTTTCATACAAAAACAACTCTGCATCAGCGCATAACGTCGAGAAAAAGAGTGAAGATGTTTGTATGGACAATACATGGTTGACCTCCGAACAAATAAGGATAAAACCGTTTTACAGTCAAAAGGACGTCGAAAACAAAGAACATCTTGATTATGCGGCAGGACTTCCGCCTTTTTTACGCGGACCTTATGCTACCATGTATGTCATGAAACCGTGGACAATACGTCAGTATGCAGGATTTTCGACTGCGGAAGAATCCAATGCTTTTTATCGTCGCAACTTGGCGGCAGGACAAAAAGGATTGTCTGTAGCGTTCGATCTGGCAACACATCGCGGTTACGACAGCGATCACGAACGGGTAATGGGCGACGTCGGTAAAGCAGGCGTCGCTGTGGATTCTATTCTGGATATGAAAATTCTTTTCGACCAGATACCATTGGATCAGATGTCCGTATCCATGACCATGAACGGAGCTGTGATGCCGGTATTGGCTTTCTATATTGTTGCCGCAGAAGAACAGGGTGTTTCCATGGATAAGCTGACAGGTACTATCCAGAACGATATTCTGAAAGAATTTATGGTGCGTAATACATATATATATCCTCCCGTACCTTCGATGAAAATTATTGCCGATATTTTTGAGTTTACGGCGAAAAATATGCCGAAGTTCAATTCGATCAGTATTTCAGGCTATCACATGCAGGAAGCAGGAGCTACCTGTGATATAGAACTGGCTTATACGCTGGCAGATGGCTTGGAATATCTGCGCGCAGGAATAAACGCAGGAATGAATATTGATGCTTTTGCTCCCCGTTTGTCTTTCTTTTGGGCAATCGGCATGAACCATTTTATGGAAATAGCCAAAATGCGTGCGGCGCGTATGCTCTGGGCGAAAATCGTGAAACAGTTTAATCCTAAAAATCCGAAATCGTTGGCGTTACGTACGCATTGTCAGACGTCAGGGTGGTCTTTGACCGAACAGGATCCGTTTAATAATGTTGCGCGTACCTGTATCGAAGCAATGGGAGCGGCATTGGGACATACACAATCGCTGCACACCAACGCTTTGGATGAAGCAATCGCCTTACCGACCGATTTCTCTGCCCGCATTGCCCGCAATACCCAGATATATCTTCAGGAAGAAACCCAGATTTGCAGGGTGGTAGACCCTTGGGCAGGCTCTTATTATGTGGAAAGTCTGACCCACGAAATCGCTCATCGTGCATGGAAACATATCGAAGAAGTGGAACAATTGGGAGGCATGGCAAAAGCTATAGAAACGGGCATTCCCAAAATGCGTATCGAAGAAGCGGCTGCCCGTAAACAGGCAAAAATAGATGCAGGAATTGACGTCATTGTTGGCGTGAATAAATACCGTCTTGACAAACAAGACCCTATCGAAACCTTAGAGGTGGACAATACGGCGGTTCGCGATGCACAGATTGCCCGTCTGGCGAAATTAAAAGCGGAACGCAATCAGGAAGAGGTACAGTCTGCATTAGACGCCATTACTGCATGCGCTTCTGCGGGAAAAGGCAATTTATTGGAACTTTCTATCAATGCGGCACGCAAACGGGCTTCGTTGGGAGAAATATCAATGGCAATGGAAAAAGTATTTGGTCGTTATAAAGCAAAAATAAATTTAATATCGGGAGTGTACAGTTCGGTAACAAAGAATGATGAAACTTTTAACAAGGCGCGGGTTCTGGCGGATCAGCTGGCAGAAAAAGAAGGTCGTCGTCCACGTATTATGATAGCCAAAATGGGTCAGGACGGACACGACAGAGGAGCTAAAGTGATTGCAACAGGATATGCAGATATAGGTTTTGATGTGGACATGGGTCCTTTGTTTCAAACGCCTGCCGAAGCTGCAAAACAGGCAGTGGAAAACGATGTGCATCTTATCGGCGTATCTTCTCTGGCGGCAGGACATAAAACCCTTGTTCCTCAGATTATCGAAGAATTGAAAAAAATAGGACGACCGGATATTCTGGTTGTTGTCGGAGGAGTTATTCCTGCTCAGGATTATGATTTTCTGTATAAAGCAGGCGCTGT
>JAISRU010000227.1 GCA_031273515.1 Bacteroidales bacterium
TGTAATCAGCATGGGCAACAATTATCTCAAAGCTGATCACGCTTTGCAAACCGTCCGTTTGTCGGCTTTCGTGCAGGATAAATGGAGTTTCGGAACTGCGGCTCATCCGCTTTTTCTGATTGGCGGCATCCGTTTGTCGTACTGGAATTTCAACAATGAAATCATTGTTACTCCCCGTCTGCGCCTGATATATCAACCCGAAATTAAAGCAGATGTTTCCTTTTATCTGGCAACAGGCATGTATTATCAGCCTTCTTTTTACAAGGAAATGCGTCTGCCGACGGGAGAATTGAACAAAGACATTCAATCGCAAAAGTCGTATCATGTTATTACGGGAGTAGATTATCTGTTCAAAATAAGGCATCGTCCGTTTAAGTTCTCCACCGAAATCTACTATAAATATTTGCAGGACTTAATTACCTATACCATGGATAACGTCCGCATTATCTATTCGGGAGAAAACGATGCAACAGGTTACGCAACAGGCGTCGACGCCAAATTGAGTGGAGAAATCGTACACAATTTAGAGTCATGGATAGCGATATCGCTGATGAAAAGCATGGAACGCATTCGCGGAGCAGATGATTATACGCCCAGACCTACCGATCAGCGTTTTTCGATCAATCTGTTTTTTCAGGACAAAGTGCCGAAGTTACCCATGTTGAAAGCGCATATCATCCTTATTTATTCTACGCCATTGCCCAACAGTCCGCCTATGGTGCGCATATACCGAAAAGGTTCTCATCATTATTTCAGGACGGATATTGGATTTTCGTGGCAATTTATCGATGAAGCGACCCGTCTGGGCAAGAAAAACCCTTTTCGTTTCCTTAGCGCCGGCTATCTGACATTTGAAATAGCCAATGTTTTCAATTATAAGAACGTCCTTTCCTATTCGTGGATATCGAATTGGGAAGGAGCTTATTTCAAAATCCCAAACTACTTGACCCCACGATTGTTCAATGCAAAACTGCGTTTTGAATTTTAATATTTAACCCTGCTATATATAATGTATATGACATTGGAAGAAGCTCAAAAAAAGATCGACGATTTAACGCAACAAATCCACAGACATAATTATCAGTATTATGTGTTAGACAATCCGCTTATCAGCGATTACGACTTTGATATGTTGCTCAATGAATTGATTGCCGTTGAAAAAGAATTTCCGTCGTTAGTATTGCCCGACAGTCCTACGCAACGGGTAGGAGGAGAAATCACAAAACAGTTTAAGCAGGTTCGGCACAGCAATCCTATGCTTTCCTTAGCCAACACCTACAATGAGGCAGAGTTGGAAGAATTTGACAAACGAACAAAAAGCGCTCTTGCTCTCGACGAACTTGAATATGTCTGCGAACTGAAATACGACGGCGTTGCTATCAGTCTGACTTACGAAAACGGCGTTTTGACGCAGGCAGTTACACGGGGGGACGGCTTAACCGGCGACGATGTTACCGCCAATGTAAAGACAATTCGTTCCATTCCTCTGCGATTACAGGGCGATTATCCCGATCGAATAGAATTGCGTGGTGAAATCATCATGCCTCATGCCAGCTTCAGCGCTTTGAACGAAGAAAAAGAAACAGCGGGAGAGCTTCCTTTTGCCAATCCTCGCAATGCGGCTTCGGGGAGTCTGAAACTGCAAAATTCGGCGGAAACAGCCAGACGAAATTTAGATTGTTTTCTTTATTTTGTTTCTTCGGGACATTCCCTGTATAAAACGCATTATGAAAGCATTCTGGCTTTAAGCGTATGGGGATTTAAAATATCTCCTCATATTGCGGTGTGCAAAAACATGGGGGAAGTCTTTGATTTCATCAATCAATGGGAGATTGGACGCAAAACGCTGCCCTTCGATACGGACGGTTGTGTGATAAAGGTCAATCAGTACCGTTTGCAGGAGATGCTGGGATTTACGGCAAAGAATCCGCGATGGGCTATTGCCTATAAGTACAAAGCCGAACGGGCGCTGACCGCCCTGAACGAGGTCAGCTATCAGGTTGGACGGACGGGTGTTGTGACTCCTGTTGCCAATCTGCATCCTGTTTTACTGGCGGGAAGCATGGTTAAACGGGCGTCGCTGCACAATGCCGACTTTATGGCTGAAATGGACGTCTGTACAGGGGATATGCTCTATGTGGAAAAGGGGGGAGAAATTATTCCGAAGATTGTCGGCGTAGATAAATCGCAACGGAAACATCCTGCGATACCTGTTTCATTTCCTGCACATTGTCCTGCGTGCGGAGCTTTATTGATCCGCAACGAAGGAGAAGCCGCTTATTATTGTCCGAACACAAAGCAGTGTCCGCCTCAGCTCAAAGCCGGTCTGGAACATTTTATCAGTCGCAAGGCAATGAACATCGAAGGACTCGGCGAAGGAAAGATCGACCTGCTTTTTGAAAAAGGATTGGTACGCAATTTTACCGATTTCTACAAACTCTCCTACACGGATTTATTGGGTCTGGAAAGACTGTACGTCAATGAGAACGACGGCACGGAACGTTTGGTTTCATTTCGGGAGAAGACGGCGCAAAATCTTTTGGATGCCATACAAAAATCCAAGCAGACCCCGTTCGACAGGGTTTTATTTGCCTTAGGCATTCGTTATGTAGGGGAAAATTCTGCCAAGAAACTGGCGCTTCATTTTCGGAACATCGACAAATTGATGACGGCAACACACGACCAACTGATTACAGTAGACGACATAGGAGATCGGATAGCAGAAAGTATTCTGTCGTATTTTGCCGATGCGTTTCATGTAGAGAACATCGATGAATTACGTTCTTTTGGATTGCAGTTTCAGTTAAACGACGATCCTGAACAGCTTGTTCTGTCCGACAAACTGCAAGGATTGACTTTCTTAGTAAGCGGGACATTCTCCACGCCGGAACGCAGAAAAGAAATAGAGCGTCTAATCGAAAGACATGGAGGCAAAAAGAGTTCGTCGGTTACGAAACAGTTGAGTTTTATCGTCGCAGGAGCCAACATGGGACCTTCCAAATTAGAAAAAGCTGTTCAATTGGGTATCCCTCTGCTCTCCGAACAGGAATTTTTACAACTGTTGTCTTGATACCAAACCTTTGCCATTATAGTTATGGCAAAACACATCTTTTTATACTATTTGATAGCAATTTGGTATCACTCGTCCACTCGTCCACTCATAATCATGTTAATCATTTAATCAGATGGTTATTGAGCGTATTTCGGCTATGCTCAATAACAAGCCGAAATATAAATCACAGTTCAAGACAAAATCATTTATTCTCCTTCTTTTTCCTGAAACCGAATAACAACCTGATTTTTGTCGTCTAAGAAACAAAGCTGATTGTCTTTGTATTCCCATCGTTGGACTTTTTGCAACGCCTTCATGTATTTATCTTCTGTCTTTTGCGTGTCCATACAGAACATCTTCGTGGCGACAATGTTACCAAATGTAATCCGATTGTCTTTTAAGGTATATGGTCCGTGGAAACGATTGCATGAACCGTGTCCGCTGACAGTTCCGTCCGACAAGGTCATACTGGGAAAACGTTTCGGGTCGGACAATTCAATTTTTTCGTTTTCTATCTCAACAACAATCCATTCTTTATGAGTAATACTCACGTTTGTTTCCGGCTTCTGCGCAATACTTTTCTTTGTGCCGCACGACTGTAAACAACACAGCGCGACAACTGTCAAACTTACAATTTTTTTCATTTGTCTGAAATTTATTATATTATTTATTTCCTTGATTTTATTCATCTGTTTAATCTTATTATATGTTCAGGTTTACTGTTCTCGAATTGGTTAGCGTATAATCAGGAAGTGAGAAAAACAGCTTCCTGATGTAATTTCTGTATATGAGGATATTGCGAAACGGATGTAATGAACTTCCGAAAATTGTCTTCTTGAGTTTTGTCAAACAATATTTCGCATACAAATTCCCGCGAAGAAGGAAAAAAACTCGTCTTTCCCGATTGAAATGACCGTAAAATAAGCATCGGATAACTTTGCAGCGCTTCCATCAAAAAGACCCTGAAGCCGGCTTCCGCAGTTTCTTCGAGATAAAAGCGTGCCGAAACGCCTGCCGTTACTTTTTTCTTGCGTAAAGACAGTCTGCTGACAAACAATGCTTCCTGTCGGACAATAATATTTATCAGAACAACAAATCCTGCCGCAATACATGCCTCGCCTGTAAAACCAAATCCTGCCAAAGCTCCTATCGCCGCCGAACACCAGATTGTCGCCGCAGAATTTAATCCGTGAATATTAAATCCGTCCCGCATGATTACTCCCGCTCCCAAAAAGCCGATCCCTGTTGCTATTTGTCCCAATACGCGGGAAGGGTCGCCGGAAGTCTGAGTGAGAATTTCCGACGTAATCACATAAACAGCAGCTCCGACAGCAACTAAGGTATTGGTCAGCAAACCGGCGGTTCGTAATCTCCATTCCCGTTCAAATCCGATAATCATGCCTGCAAGCATCGCTACTGCCAATCGTATGATAAAATAGTCCGTTTCCATTTAATAACGTTTGGATGGTTTGTAAAATAATATCTGTATCAGCAAAATACATGCCAATGAACACAACGTGTTTCCGAATATAACAAGCAACGTACGCAAAAAATTGTGCAAACTCAGTACATCGGCAAAGAAAAACACAATATGATGAATTAGCGTCATACAGATCGCATACTGAATATACCACCTTGGTTTCATATCGTAAAAGACAGGCTGCAAATGTTCTTCTCTCTCCAATTTAAAAGGGATTATTTGGATAATCATCGGTCGAACAAAAGCCATGACTAAGGTCGCAAGAGCATGAAGTCCGATGACGCCTTCAAATAAATCGATTGTTAATCCGATAGCAAATCCTAATAAAATCACCAACCACCGAGGCGTCTGAAAAGGAAGCGAAAATATAAAAATAATATACACAACAGGCGTAATCATCCCCCAGAGCGCTATCCTGTTGAAAAAAAATAACTGTAATGCAACAAGCAAAATAAATCGGAGAATATGTTTGAAATACACTTTATTCATTTGTATTTGTCCTTTCCATTAAATTATTGAGTTCTTCCGAATACTTTTGTTCGATGATGAAAACGTTCCTCAGCTGATTAAAAGAAGACAACAATTTCACCCTCAGAACAAAATACCCTCCCTGTGTTTCAGGACTGATAGACGATATAACGCCAATAGGATAATCGGGAGGAAAGAGCAAAGAATGCTGTGTTACAACCGTATCGTCGACATGAATATTCTCCGTATGAGCAAGATTTGTTATTTGAGCATAACGTATGTCCAAACCGTCCCATGTCAACACGCCGGAAGCGTCGCTTTTGTTTATCTTAATGAAAATACTGAACTGCGAATGCAACAAAGACAAAGCAATGGAAAAATTGGGAGAAACATCCTTGACAATTCCCACCACTCCTTCGGAAGACACAACTCCCATATCTGCTCTTATTCCGTCGTTGTAACCTTTGTCTAAAATGATATAGTTGTTTCTTCTGGTAACGGTGTTTTCGACAACCTTCGCCGTATGATACGAAAACAACAAAGAATCACCATGATAAACACTTGTTTCTTCCGACGGCTCTATGATATGGTTAAACGCAATATTGAGCAGATTTCTGTTCTGAGATAACAATCGAACGTTCTCTCTTTGCAGATGCTGCCAATCCATGTATTTTGCGTACAACGTCAAAACGGGAGCGCTCAGTTCTTTGCTCAACGAGTTCAATGCCCATTGCTTATAATTGCTGCTCCT
>JAISRU010000260.1 GCA_031273515.1 Bacteroidales bacterium
ACTCCTCCGAAACAGATAGAAAACAAAAATAAAGCCCTTACAATAACAGGGTCAATATTCAGATAGACGGCAATTCCATTGGCTACGCCGCCGATTTTACGGCTTTTGGTACGTTTTAATATTTTGTCATTCATGTTGATTTGTTATTTAAAATTATGATTCGGGTACAATAATCCAAAGTATAAGATAAAACAGTAATCCTCCTCCTAAAAAGAGTAATGCGAGAAGGAAAAAGACTCGAATAATGGTCGGGTCAAGCGTAAAATACTCTCCCAGTCCGCCGCAAATACCAGCGATTTTTCGATTAGTGGTGCTTCTTGTTAATTTTTTATATGTCATAATCATTCATTATTTTATAGTTCAATTGTCATTCCGTCGTAAGCTAAAGTCATGGCAGCGGGTAAGGTTTTACTGCATTCCCCGTGCAGTCCCATGTAATGACTTATATGCGTGAAATAAGTGTGTCTTGGCTGTAAATACGTCGCTATTGCAACAGCTTCATCCAGATTAAAATGCGAATAATGTTTTTCTTTTCGCAAAGCATTTATTACCAAAACGTCTAAACTTTTCAATTTGTTCAATTCTGTTTCTTCGATATGACTGGCGTCGGTGATATAGGCAAAATTATCAATGCGGAACCCCAATATCGGAAGATGACAGTGCATGAGTTTTATCGGACAAATATTTATATTGTTTACTGTAAATTCTTTGTCTTCAATTACGTGAAGCGATAATTGGGGAATACCCGGATATTTGTTCTTTAGGAACACATAATAAAACTCCCGCATAACGGAGTCGCAGGTAAGTTCGTCGGCATAAATATCCATAGGCTGACGCTGAATATGATTAAATGCACGAATATCGTCCAGACCTGCGATATGATCTTTATGTCCGTGTGTAAGTAAGACAAAGTCCAGATGCGTTACCTGTTCGCGCAACATTTGCTGACGAAAATCAGGTCCCGTATCAATAACAAACTGTTGCTCCCCACGACACACCCATACCGAAGAACGCAAACGTTTGTCGCGAGCGTCTTCAGACTGACATACCGCACATTGACACGCAATTACGGGTACGCCCTGTGATGTTCCTGTTCCTAAAAAGACAATCTTCAACCGGCTATTTATTTACAGTGTTCCAGAATTATTTTTACCGTATCGGCAGTGATGGAGGCATTTTCTCCCAGTCGCGTATTCCGCTTACGGAAACGTTCAACGATTTCTTGGCAGACATCGTCCCCGATACCATGTTCCGACAATCTCGTTTTCAAAGGCAAAGAACGATAAAACTGCTCTGTTTTTGCAATCGCAGCTTCTATTTTTCGATCTTCGTCCGTTTCGACAATATTCCAGACACGTTCGGCATATTGCAAGAGTTTGTTTCGTTTTTCGTTTTTCATGACCCTCAACAGCGCCGGTTCGACAATTGCAAGTGTTTCTCCGTGAGTCAGACCTGTCAGCGCCGTGATTTCATGACCAATCATGTGCGTTGCCCAGTCGGTACGGATGCCCATCGCGATAAATCCGTTTAATGCCATGGTTGCCGAAAGCATAAAATTAGCCATCTGTTCATAATCCTGCTGATTCTTTCGGATAAAAGGAGCTGTTTCGATAAGGGTCAGCAAGATACCTTCTGCCCATCTGTCCATGAGCGGAGCATTATTTTTATCTATCAGATATTGTTCCATGACATGGATAAAACTGTCCGCAATGCCACATGCTATCTGATAAGGCGGAAGAGAAAAAGTCGTTTCAGGGTCTAAAATCGAAAATTGAGGATAAGCCGAACCAAACGCATACTTTTCACCACTTGCCGAATTGGAAATGACAGCGCCCTGGTTCATCTCCGATCCCGTTGCAGGCAAGGTGATTACATCGGCAAACGGGATAATATCTCCGATTAAGGTTTCGTCCAAGACCAGATTCCACGCATCGCCATTGTATGGAATTGCAGAAGCGATCAACTTTGTTCCGTCCAAGACCGATCCGCCTCCTACGGCGAGTATAAAATCAATGTTTTCCTGTTTCCCCAATGCGATTGCTTTGCGAAGCGTTTCTACTTTCGGATTGGGTTCTATTCCCCAAAATTCAATACAATTGTGCTTCTGCAATGCCGAAACAACCTGATCGTACACGCCATTTTGTTTTACGCTGCCTCCTCCCATGGTGAGCATGATTTTTCTATCAAGAGGTATCTCTTTCTCCAATTGGGATATAGAGCCTTTGCCAAAGATGATTTTTGTCGTATTTTGAAATGTAAAGTTCTTCATTCCTAAACTGTTTGATGATTTACCAAATTAAAATATCATGCTGCAAAAGTACAATAAAATAATTGATAATTGAGAATGGATAATTGAGAATTGCCTGCGGAAGATAAAAATTTCCTACAGAATCTCGCAAAATTATTCTCTTGTCCACTTGTTTACTTGTCCACTTTCATCGCACCACGGTTATGCTGCTTTGGACAGACTGTATTACAGAAGGATTATCCTTGCAGGAATAAAAAATGACCCCATAATAAACTCCTGAACTCACAAGTTCTCCATTTACGATACCATCCCATGGAAAGAGAGACTCTGTATGGAAGATCAAATTTCCCCATCTGTCGTATATGAACATGCGGAAAATATGGACTTCGGAAGTGATAACAGGAAAAAAGACGTCGTTGATATTATCATCATTGGGAGTAAATATATTGGGCAGCCACATGCTGCATGGACAAATGATCTCAATGGACTGATCCGCAGAACATGTTTTGTAAAAAATGGAAACAGCATAATATCCTTCTTCAGATGCAGAGATGACAGCAGTAGTATCGCCTGTACTCCATTTGTAGCTGACTCCTTCCAACGGAACGGACAACTCCATGACCTTATCGTAACACAAATTGCCTTTTGTGCCAATCTCAAATTCAAACGTGCTGATTTCCGTAACCAAGACCGTATCTCTGGCGATGCAGCGTTCGTTACGCGCTTCGATCCAATACCTTCCGGAAGCAAAAACAAGAATGTTTTCAGAAGTTTCTCCCGTACTCCACAGATAAGAATCTGCATTGACAGCGTGGGAATAAAGCGTGTCGGACAGACAAATAAGCATGATATTTTCCGGATGCAATTCCACTTCGGGCAAGACGGTTATATGCAACGTATCGGGGACAATGAAACAGTCGGCAATCGAATCGGCTTTGACAATATAATCCCCCGAACCGCCAACAAAAGACGCAGCCAAAGCAGGATTGCGCAACGAAGAAGAAAAATGATTGGGACCTTCCCATTGAATATTGTCGAAAGGAGTATGGTTCAAGATATCGAATTTAATGCTGTCGCCGTTGCAAAACAGCGTATCGTTCACCGTTGCTTCCATGATAATGGTATTGGTTACAGTCAGATACAGGGTATAGATGCTGTCGCAGTCGCATTGAACGGTTTTTAAAGTGTCTGGAATAATAAACGTTCCCAATACGGATGTAGGCAACCGTTTGTCGTGCCAATATATCTCGCTGTTCAGACAAACAACCATGGTATCTCCGGGAAAGAGGTAGATCGGCATTACAGTCAGATACAGGATAATAGAACTGTCGCAAAGAAAGCGGTCGGTCAGTGTCCGTGTATGCATTGAGGTTCTGATTAAAGTTAAACTGTCGGCAGGAATGACAAAACCTGATTTCGTATAATTTTGACCATAGCATATTGTATCTATGAGTATTGTTTTTACATTTTGAATATTGATATATCCTTTCACAGTGTCGGTCAATCCTCCCGAACATCCCTGTACTTTGGTTGTTATGACAGCCGTTACCCGATAGACTCCAAAATTTTTATAAAGATGCGAAATCGTATCAGTTCCTTTCACCACCGTACCGTCACCGAAGTTCCATGTAATATAGTCGTATTCATAATTGAGTTTCATCCTGAAAAAGAGTAAATCTTCCAGACAGTAATGTCGGTTTGTTGTCGTGGACGGACTTAATGGATCGGTTTCATTCACAATAATGTTTTCGGTCTGCTTGATAGCGCTCGATCCTATGGAATAGGCATATCCTTTAACATAGCCAAATCCATAGACGAAAGCGGTAAATCCACTGTTACTTTTGATAGTATGGGTTCCGTGCGATATGGATATTCGTGCAAAGGACAGCGAGGTATCTCCCGTAAGCGGACTAAACTGTGAAGCGATGGAATTATTGTTGAGCGTCAAGGAAGCCACGTCCGACGAGGCTGTTACGATATTGACATAATGATTATTGATTGTATTGCTTGCGGAGAAAGTTCCAAAAGTAATTTCCTTGACTTGTTGTTCGACGGGAGTAACCCATAACATGGAAGGATCTCCGTCGGTAGACTGGTCATATTCGCTTGTTGCCTGATACAGGAAGACGGCGCAGGGTTGAGATGTTTCCACAAAGCAGGAACTGTCCGAGAGCAGAAACTCGTATGTTTTGCGTTCGTTGATAAAGGTATGTCGGATTCCATTCACTTTAATTTCCGTATTATTGGCGAGGGCGGTAATTCTGCAGAAGTCGCCTTTTCGAGTTTTGGAGGCGGTAACGGCAAATTTATTTCCCCAGAATGCGACGGGCATCGCCTGTTCAAAGATATGGTCATAACCATTGGTTGCCGACGTCGGGACGCCTGTAATAATATTTCCATTAAAGACGGCTATTTTTTTGCAGTCTTTCGACTGAACCAAAGAACCTGAAAGGTCGCCTGTTACATCTCTTCCTGCAGACATCACCTGATACATCTGACCTTTATTCAATGTGACAGTAAAGGTTGCATTGGCGGATTTCCCGTTAGCCGTGCGACAGGAAGGAGTAATATCGACAATTGTATTATTTTCGGTGGCGATAATATTAAAGGCGCTTCGGACATTCGTACTGCAACCTCCGGAGATGCCACTTGGAGAAGGGACATAGCATTGGATAATATATTTATCACTCAAGGCGTCGAGCGGCAATACATTGGCGGCGTCGAACGAATTGGTTGCTTCATTGGCAATATATAACGAAATGGTATCTGTTGCCGTTACCCTTATCCCCGTATTTTCGATCATTTCGGAAGTACTGCTGTAAGACTGATTTGGCGGAATGGTAACAGTAGTAATTCCATTGGCGCTCACGGAGAATGAGGTACTCCAACCTGTATTGGGATTAGCGAT
>JAISRU010000058.1 GCA_031273515.1 Bacteroidales bacterium
CAACTGTCCGGGAGAAACAGACTTTAATACATTCTGACCGACCGCTTCACGTTTTATTTTATCCGTTAATTCTTTAGCGATTTTATAACTGACGTCCGCATCCAACAAGGCTTTGCGAACTTCTTTCATGGTTTCAGCCACATTGATTTCCGAAATGTGACCTTGTCCTTTTAATACTTTAAATGCTCTTTCAAGATTATCTGTGAGTGATTGAAACATATTTTCTGAAAAATTAAATCCGGCTGCAAAAGTAGTAAAAATAATTGAGAATTGAAAATTGAAAATTGAAAATTGCGCAAAGCGACGACATTTTGACAATGCAATTTCGTTGTCTAATTGACGTAACGGCGTTGTCTAATTGACGCGACTGCGTCGTCTAATTGACGCAACTGCGTTGTCTAATTGACGCAACTGCGTCGTCTAATTGACGCAACTGCGTTGTCTAATTGACGCGACTGCGTCGTCTAATTGACGCGACTGCGTCGTCTAATTGACGCGACTGCGTCGTCTGATTAGATGCAACTGCTATAGGTGCAATTTAACTTATCTGTCCCGTTAGGCACAAGCGAAGGGTGTTTGACATTCCATTTTCTACCAACATTTCATCCCTAACGGGATGTGTTCCAATGTAGAGACGCAATGCATTGCGTCTCTACGATAATCTTGTTCATCAGTTAATTGACGCACGAAGTGAGAGCAGAGGCAAACTTGTTTGCTTCTGCCGCGCAAGAAGGAGAAAGGCAAAGCCAATCAGATAAATCAGCGTTCAGACAAATTAATTCTCTGTTCTTCGTCGGTTGACTTTTGCCTCCAGATTGATAAAGGTAAACAGCATAATCGTGAATGCCCAAAGCGACGATCCTCCGTAACTGATAAAGGGTAACGGAATACCGATGACAGGCATCAATCCGATCGTCATGCCGATGTTGATGGTCGTGTGGGCAAAGAAAATGGACGCTATACAATATCCGTAACATCGCGTAAAGGTATCCTTGCTCTTCTCCGACAAACGAATGATCATCCCAATGAATAAAATATATAACAAAATGACCGTTGTCGTTCCGATAAATCCGTATTCCTCTCCTATGGTACAAAAAATAAAGTCGGTTGACTGTTCAGGGACAAAATTCAACTTCGTCTGAGTTCCTTTTCCCCAGCCTTTCCCAAAAATATCGCCCGAACCTATCGCTATCTTCGCCTGATTGACATTATAACCAATCCCTCTCGGATCGTCTATCTTTCCAAATAAAAGGTCTATCCGCTGACGCTGGTAGTCTTGCAGGACTTTATGATAGACAATGTCCGCCGAAAAAATATAAATAACCGCTGCAATATAGACAATCCACGTCCGAAAAATACGGGGTTTCTTCTTGCGATACCAATGGATAAGTATCATGATAAACAGGATAGTTACAGCCGTAATAATGATCCACTGCGGAAAATATATCAGTAAGACGAATAAGAAAATAAGGGCAAATCCGAAAATGAGTATCCATGGCGTCAAGCCTTCGCGAAAGAGCGCAAAGACCAGAAAAAAGAACGGTAATGCCGAACCTGTATCGTTCTGCAACAAAATAAATCCGACGGGAATTAAAATAATGATCCCTACCCGCCAGACATGCTTCCATTTCGAGAGATCGCAATAATAAGAAGAAATGTATCGCGACACAAGCAGACAGGTTCCGTATTTGGCAAACTCGGCAGGCTGTATTCCGAATCTGCCGATCCCTAACCAT
The DNA here is from genome assembly GCA_031273515.1 of Bacteroidales bacterium. Lineage (GTDB taxonomy): Bacteria > Bacteroidota > Bacteroidia > Bacteroidales > WCHB1-69 > JAIROC01. The sequence goes on from JAISRU010000058.1 coordinate 1,737, forward strand.
GACTTCGCTCCCGCATGTTCCACCCCAATGAAAAAAACAACAACAAGCAGGACAGTGAAAATCAAATAAATATAGGCGGCAAAATGATAATAAAACCCCTTCCCGATAACAAAAACAAAAATGGCGATCAACCACAATGATGCTATCCAGATCAACTGCATACCATAAGCAGAATCCATCGTGAAGTCCTTCGACTGGTATACGGTGGAAAAAATATTTATCCATCCCACCGCAGTGAGCAACATAAACAAGACAATCAATGTTACGCTGGGTTTGTTTTTCATGACTACCAATATGTGATTTTACCGTTCATAATCTGAAGTTCCAAGTCTTTTCGCACAACGCTGTCGTTCAGGTAGCGCTCCATAATCAGACTGGCAATGGGAGCCGCCCATGTAGCGCCAAATCCGCCGTTCTCGACAATAATGGAAATAGCTATCCTGGGATTGTCCACAGGAGCAAAACAAACCAACAAAGAATGATCCTTGCGAGGAGGATTTTCAGCCGTTCCCGTCTTTGCCGCAACGCGAATGCCCGGAACAGATGCTCTACGGGCTGTCCCCGCGATAACAGCGCGTTCCATTCCCTCTATCACCTGCGGAAAATAAACCTCGTCAATGTCCACATATTTCCGCAGCGTGAAACCATTGTTTAACGAATCTTTATGCGTAATCGAGTGAATAAGATGAGGCGAATAATAATAACCCCTGTTCGCAATAATCGCTGCCAGATTAGCTAATTGAACAGGCGTTGCACAAATTTCCCCCTGTCCGATGGCTATGGAAATAATCGATGTGGCTCTCCAGCGATTGACGCCGTATGCCTTATCGTAATAGTCTGCCGCAGGTATAATTCCTGCAATTTCGTAGGGTAAATCGCTGTTGAATTTCTGACCAAATCCTAACTTCAAAACACGTTTATGCCAGTCCGCGTATGCTTCCCGCGTCGATTTGTAGTGTTTTCGGTTTTCCAGCATGGCTACCAGTCCTCTGCAATACCATGCGTTGCAGGAATGCTGTACCGAAGCCGTTACATTCAAAGGTGAAGGATGATTATGACACCCCAACTTACGATTGCCATACGCAAATCCCATTTGACAACCGTACAACGTGTGTTCGTTGACAATCCCCGCCTGCTGAAAGATAAGCGCATTGACCAATTTGAAAGTCGATCCGGGTGGATACATTGCTATCAAGGCTCTGTTGAGAAGCGGCTTATTGACGCTGTCGTGATGCAGCGACATGTAATTTCTGCTTCGTTCGCTTCCCACGAGCAAAGACGGAGCATAAGAAGGACTTGTAACTAAACAAAGTATTTCACCCGTAGCCGGCTCTATGGCGACAATGCTTCCGCGTTTGCCCTGCATCAGTTGTTCGCCGTATTCCTGCAGATTTTTGTCGATAGACGCCCACAGATTTTTCCCGGGGACGGCGCTTTTGTCGTAGAGTCCGTCGAAATAACGACCCTGTTCTCTTCCCAGATTATCAACCAGAATAATCCGTTGTCCTTTTTCTCCGCGCAATACGGTTTCGTACGATTTCTCGATGCCGCTCCGTCCTGTATAATCGCCTGCCGTGTAATAGTCGTCCTTTTCCATGTCCGTGTGATTCACTTCGGCGATATAGCCCAACGAATGCGCTGCGGCGTCCGTATAATATTTTCGGACGGTACGGGGATAAATATAAAATCCGCTGAAACGATACAGACGTTCTGTTAAAAAGGAATAGGTCTGCGGCGATAACCTTTTGGCAAACAGCGAAGGCGCATACGTCGAATATCTCTTTGCCTTTTGCAGACGATTATTAAATTCCGCCGTATCAATTCCCAATATATTGCAGAGTTCGGACGTATCCAACGAACGAATATTACGGGGAACAACCATCAAATCATACGAAATTTCGTTATCGACAAGTTTTATTCCGTTTCGGTCGAAAATCAATCCTCTTGGAGGTATTTCGGCTATGTATCTCAGCGCATTGGCAGCCGCTTTGTCAGTCCATTGGGGTTCCAAGACCTGCAACGAAAATAAACGGACAAGGTATATCAGCGCAACAAGTCCAAAGACAGTCCATATCCACCATTTCCGTTTATCGTATGTTTTCATTAAGAGTCGCGGTCAATTAATTGATTGACGAAATCAATAAGCGGTTGTTTGTGCTGTTGATCGACGTCTATTTGATCGAGCAGCAGAAATGCTTCTTCGTAATAGCTGTTGATACGGTCTTGCGCATGATGTTTCAGGTTGTATTTATCATAGACAGATTTTACGGCGATAAATTTCTCTTCTTTCGTGCCGTCGAACGAGGAAAAACAGTAACGTAATCGGTCGAAATCTTCTCCCTGAGCCAGATGCATTGCCTGTAAAGAGAGGTATGTTTTTTTATTCTCTGCTATATCTCCGCCGATATTTTTTCCGAATTTGGCGACGTCGGCATAAACATCAAGCATATCGTCCCTGATCTGAAACGCCAGACCGATTTGAATACCGAAATCGTATATTCTTTGTCGATTTTCTTCGCTTGCAGAGGCTGTAACAGCGCCCGCTTTCAGACAGGCTGCCAACATCACCGACGTTTTAAGACGTATCATGTCGATATATTGGTTAATGGTAACGTCGTTGCGATGTTCAAAGTCCATATCCCACTGCTGACCTTCGCATATTTCGATAGCGGTATCGGTCAGTAAGGAAATCAAAGTAAGGAGTTCTGTTCCCTGATAGCGAAGCAAATATCGATAGGATTCGGCAAACAGGGTATCGCCCGACAGAATGGCTGTATTGGTATTCCATTTTGTGTAGACGCTTTCTTTTCCTCTCCGCAGCAACGCCTTATCCATAATATCGTCATGGATTAAGGTGAAATTGTGCAGCATCTCGAAAGCAATGGCAGGATAGATAGCATTTTCTTTGCTTCCTCCGAACAATTCGGCAGAAAGCAGACACAGACAGGGTCTAATTCGTTTTCCGCCCGACGCAAGCATGTAGTCGATCGGATCGTACAAACCGGCATGTTCCTCTTGCCATGTCAACGCATGAATATGTTGCTGTATAAATTTCTGAATTTCTTCCATAAAGAGTTTGTCAAATATAAAAAAAAGGCTATTATCGACAATAGCCTTTACTTAAATTATAAATTAAAAACCATCATTATGCTTAATTCAATGTAAACGTAATAGGCATTGTGTATTCCACACGTACTGCTTTGTTACGTTGTTTTCCCGGTTTCCATTTGGGCATTAACTTAGTTAC
>JAISRU010000096.1 GCA_031273515.1 Bacteroidales bacterium
CCTGCGGACGAGGATTGCCTTTCCCGTCATTGCGTCTCATTGTCTGAATCAGGATTTTCAGGAAAAATTTGTATGCTAATGTCTTCGTCGCTTTGCGCAATTTTCAATTTTCAATTTTCAATTATAATGTATTATTTCATAGTATTGAGTATGTTTTGTGTTTCTTTTTTGAGTGGAGCATTTTCGTAGAGGATACGGTATACTGTTTCGATAATGGGGATATTTGCTTTGTAAGTCAGGTTTAGTTCATGGATACAGCGAACGGCATGAAATCCTTCGGCGACCATTTCCATTTCTAATTGAGCCGCTCTGACGGAATATCCCTGTCCGATCATCATTCCGAAAGAACGGTTGCGACTGTATTGCGAATAAGCAGTTACCAGAAAATCACCCAGATAAGGAGCTGTAAACACATTTCGATTTGTATTGGGGAAAAGTGTTTCGATAAAATGAACCATTTCGTTCAGACAGTTGGTGTTGAAAACTGCCGACAGATTATCTCCGGCGCCTGTTCCCCGCAGAATACCGCCTGCTAAAGCGTAGATGTTTTTGAGCACGATAGAAAATTCAATCCCTTGCATGTCGGAAGAGGTATGCACCTTTACATACTGATTACGAAACAAATCGGCGACAGTATCTGCAAGTTGGACGTCCGACGATCCGGACGTAAGATAGGTCAGTTTTTCCGAAGCTATTTCTTCGGCGTGAGAGGGTCCGCTTATCACACAGAAGCGTTTTTCAGGAACATCGAAAGAATTAAAAATATACGACGAAACAGTCTGCATTCGTTCGGGGACAATTCCTTTGATAGCGGATACTATATTTTTATCCTGCAAGCATTTTTTCTCCAAAGTGGATAACGTCCCATAAATATAAGCCGACGGTACTGCCAGAATAATTGTGTCAGCCTCAGACACAATTTCTTTTAAGTTGGTCGAAATCTGTATTTGTTTTTTATTCAACAGAACAGGACGTAAATAAAGTGGATTACGACCTTTTTTCTTTATTCCTTCTTCTATTTCCGGTTCTCTCACCCACCAACCCACAGTTGACAGATTGGACGTTAATATTTTCACAATGGCTGTTGCCCAACTTCCTCCTCCGATTACAGCTGTTTTTTCTTTAAGACGACTCATTATATCTGTATTAAAACTAATGTGCAAAAGTACACAAATTAATTGAGAATTTTCATTCATGCCATACGGAAGAGGATTGCCATTCGGATGATTATTTTTAGCACACAGATGACACAGATTATACAGATGAACACAGATTTTTCTTTCTGCGGTTATTCTACCGGGGAAATATTTTTCACGCAGAGAATACCGCAGAGTTTCGCAGAATTTCATTTGCATTTGTTTAATTCAGCTAATCCTGTCAATCCTTAAATCCTGATTCAGCCAAAGGGCGAGGATAAAAGCGAGGACAATGGAGAAGACAATAATCACCCGAATAGTAATTCTCAATTTTCATTGTATTTTTTTGAAATTAAACACATATCTGTCGTTAGCTGTGTCTAATTCATCGTAGACGTCAATGAGTTGAATAACGCCTAAAGCGGTTTGACCTCTTCCGATAAGGATAATATCTCCGTTGGTTAAATTTTTGATGGAAGTATATTTAGCGGCGTTTTCAAATGCAGTGATTACTCCTGATTTTGTTGCCGCAGCGAAGTTGAAATCATTAAAACGTGCAAAGAGGACGCCTGTTTTACTTCTCCATTCTCTCGACAAAGTTCCCTGTACGGAAAGGGTATCGTCATAATCATAAATATCTGTTTGCGACGGATCTGTTGTTTCGCAATAAAGCGTTTGGACAGAAGTTGTGTTAAATCCGTTTCTATTATTCGATTTGGCTGCATACATCATAATACCGTCAAAAGAGGACAATAAAGCATCGTTCTTTTTTACTCTGAGCGTTGCATGTAAAGAAGAAGAGGTGTTATCGGGTGCAAATACTTTAAATGTAAGCCTCACTGTGGTCGTATCGTTATAATCGGCGACGATATATTGGTAATCGTAATCGAATTTTTCCATATCCAGCAACGTATCCCAAACGGTTAACAGACCGTATTGCGGGTCGGAACTTGTAATCGTTATATTTTTTATCACATCTTCATTGGCGAATGACTGTATGTGAAACAATAATTTATCTCCCGACTTCACATTGGAAAGAGAATCTTCTGTTGAAATAAGGATAACAACTTTCGATTCCGTATTTCTTTCACAACCGTAAAGGAATGTAATCAGCAGGACAAAAAACAGTATTTGTTTCATGGTATTATTTTCCGTATCCGTAAAAATCACTGTGTCGGTCTTTTAGTAGACAGACCAACACAATGATTTCGGTATGTTATTGTTTTAATTTAAACGCCTTGATAAGCGCTGTAGTTGTTTGCTTCTTTCCCAGAAACAGACGATTGATCTGCTTTTGAGAATAAACAGGAATATAAAAATCAGCATCGGGATATTTTTCTATCACCTTGTATACGGCTTTTCGCAACTCCCGTGGAAGATATATTCCGTTTTTTCCATCCAGATTTACAAATTTTACTTCTCTGAAATTATACAGGACATTATTCACCGTATCCGTTGTTTTAAAAATACCCAGATACGTCCTTGATATTACGGAGATTGTATCAGAACCGAGCAATTCAAAGTCGTTTAAATCCATATTCAAACGGACATGGTCGGGCGAAAAAGAAGTTGTATTTACTTTATTATAATGATAAATACCACTGCACGAACACAACAAAAGAATTGCCGTAAAAGCCAATGATTTTAGCAGGTTATTTTTCATCGCTTATCTATTTTTTGTTATTGAAATAATAACTGATAGTAAGTCTTATATCAGAGCCTGCTTCTCCTTTTTGGCTTTTCAGATCGGAATAATTTGTTCCCATTGCATTGCCGTCGGTAGTGTAAAAAATCTGCGTTTCCGTTCCGCCGACATTCGCCACTTCGTGTTTGTATTTCTGTCCGAATTCACACAAACCCGATATTCCGTATTCCAATCCAAGCGAAAGCGGTAAATCTGCCACAAAACACTGCAAACCAATAAAAGCCTCTCCGCCTATCACAAACGAAGTCCGTTTAACCTTATTGACAAGAGCAATTTCGTCAGATGATACCGAATTTCTGTCATCAATATCGTATCCCAAGGGAATGGCGACGCCAAGATAAACGTCCACAAGGTTTTTTGACGAAAAATGATAGGCAATTCCCGGCATAATCCGATTGTAGCTTTCTTTACTTTTAGTACCATAACTTGTCCCGTCTGAATTGGCAGTATTCACTAAAACGCCTTTTGTCTTGCTTGACTCAGAATAAAACTGCAATCCAAGTCGAAACTCCAGATTAGGAGAAGTATAATACTTCAGATTAACAAGCGGAAATCCTCGCCATGAGGTATTCCTGTCCGCCATTCTTAAAATATCGGAAAGCGCCGGTCCGACATATACGCCAAACGTACCCGCTTCAGGTCTGTTACCTGTACGAATAATTTTGGCGTTAACAGACCCCTCCGAAATTTGGGCAAATCCCTGTATGCTCAGACACATACCTAAAACAAAAATAAAAAATAATTTTCTCATGTTATTTCAAATTTAGTTGATAATACATTTTATTTTCGTAACCTTATATTCGGTTACTTGATTTGTTGCAAAAGTATATAAAATTTTTGGAATTACACACAGAAAGATGAAAAAAACAGTGCATGTTTTACAGCAGAAATATACATGTGTTTTAATATCAAATATTTCTGTATATCAAAATAATCTGTACGACCATAATAATTAGATTGCATACATGCACAGGATGTCTAAGAAAAAACCGACTCAGCATTGGTCGCTAATTATTTTTAGCTGTTTTAGCAAACAAATACCTAAATTGTGTATCTTTGCCGTTTGAACAAAACGGATGAAAATATGTCGAAAATCAAGATAGAAGGGATGCAATTTTATGCCTATCATGGTTGCTTCTCTGCGGAAAATATAGTGGGAACTCATTTTAGTGTAGACTGTTCGCTCGTTGTAGATACAGCAGAAGCCGCTATGACGGATGATTTAGAAAAGACAGTCAATTATCAGGCTGTTTACCTTCTGATTGCAAAAGAAATGGAACAACCCTCTGCTTTATTGGAACATGTCGCTTATCGGATATTGAAACGTTTACACGACTGTTTTCCGCTGATAGAAAAAGGATGGGTATCGGTACAGAAACACAATCCTCCTCTGGGTGGAAAAATAACCAAAGTCGCTGTCGAAATGAGTAGCGAAGATATAAAGAATTTAATATAATACAATATAGTAAATAAATAAACATCAGGAGATGAAAAACAAGATAGTTATCGGGAATTGGAAAATGAACAATTCATTCACGGAAGCAGAAGAATTATTGACGTCCATAGCCAACATAATGGAAGATATGACGTTGGAAACGGAAATTGTTATTTGTCCCGCTTTCCCTTATTTGGAAATGGCGGCAGATTTGGCAGAAGACAATTCTTTCCCCTATTACATAGGCGCTCAAAATGTAAGTTCGGAAGAAAAAGGCGCTTATACGGGAGAAGTCAGTGCGTTGATGATCAAATCTTCAGGGGCAGATTTCTGTATAATCGGTCATTCGGAACGAAGAATGTATTTTCATGAAACAAATGTCTGTCTGCGGAAAAAAACAGATATCGCCATAGTGAATGATCTCATTCCGATTTTCTGTGTAGGCGAGCAATTAGTCGAAAGAGAGGCTCAAAATCATTTCACAGTAATAGAAAATCAATTGAAAGAAAGTCTGTTTCATTTAGACCGTTCCGGTTTTGAACGTGTTATCCTTGCATACGAACCTGTTTGGGCAATAGGAACAGGCATAACGGCAACACCTGCACAGGCTCAGGAAATGCATGCTTTTATCCGATCGTTGGTGGCAGAAAAATACGGCACGGAACAGGCGTACAATACCTATATTTTGTATGGCGGAAGTTGTAATTCGAAAAATGCGCTGGATTTATTTCTCTGCAAAGATATTGACGGTGGATTGATTGGAGGCGCTTCGTTGACGGCAAACGAGTTTATCGAAATTATCAGAGCAGCAGAAACAAGCACGAAAAACGATTAATGAATGCAGTATATCGAACTAAAATGTATCGTAAGTCCTGCAGAAACAGGAAACGAAATACTGATTGCTTTGCTTTCGGAAGCAGGATATGAGAGTTTTTTAGAAACAGAAGAGGCTCTGTTTGCCTATATCCGACAGGACATGTTCGACGAACAGGCGCTGACAACCTTGCGAGCAGCTTGCAAACAATGCGCTTTTACTTTTTCCTGCGACCGTCAAACGATAGCAGACGAAAATTGGAATGCCCTCTGGGAAAGCAATTACGAACCGGTACTGATAGATAACCGCTGTTATATTCGTGCGCCTTTTCATCCGCATCGGGATGATGTCGAATATGAGATACGGATCGAACCTAAAATGTCTTTCGGGACGGCTCATCATCCGACAACAATGCAAATGATTCGCTATCTTTTGGAAGAAGACTGTTCGGGCAAGACGGTTTTGGATATGGGAACGGGGACAGGTATTCTGGCTATTTTGTCGGTTCTGCGGGGAGCGAAAAGAGTGTTAGCGATAGATAACGATGACTGGGCTTATCGAAATTGTTTGGAAAATGTGGCTGAAAATCAAATTCAAACCATCGAAACGCTTTTAGGAGACGCTCGCAGTATTCGACAGACTCCTTACGATATATGTCTGGCGAATATCAATCGGAACATCCTCCTGCAGGACATGAAACGCTATGTGGACGCATTGAAACAACAAGGAACACTCTTAGTCAGCGGATTTTATTTACATCCCGACCTGACTGTTATCCAGACAGAAGCTGCAAAACATAATCTTGTGTTTCATTCGTATAAAGAACAGGAAGGTTGGGTCGCCGCACGTTTTGTATTAGAGAACAAGTAAACGAGTAAACAAGTGAACAAGAGCGCAGAATTACACAGAATTGTTCACTTGTCTACTAATAATCATGTTCATCAGTTCATCAGATGGTTATTGAGCATAGCCAAAATATAAATCAGAGTTCAGACAATGGCGAGGACAAAGGGACGGCAGGGTTTTCTGGATTGCCACATTGCTCGTACCTCGCAATTCGCAATGACGGCGTGGGTATTTGCGTCCGTATGGCATGACTAAAAATTTTCAATTATTTTGTTTACTTTTGCAACCATTGAGTTTCAACATACGTTACTCATGGAATCTTAGACGTACCTAATATGAAAACAGCAGATTACGAAAAAATCATTCAAGA
>JAISRU010000198.1 GCA_031273515.1 Bacteroidales bacterium
CTATGAATTATCCTTCAAACACATATCGTTATCGTCAGGACAGTTCGTTTAATTATTTCTTCGGACTCCAAATCCCCTGTTACATGGCGGGAGTGATCGATCTGGACGAAGGAAAAGAAATCCTCTTTGGCGACGATTATACCATTGACGATATTATCTGGATGGGAAATCAGCCGACACTCACCCAACTTGCCGCTTCCTGTGGTATTGATCAGGTGCAAAAATGGGAAACCTTGTCCGAGTACCTGAAAAAAGCGCTGCATAACGGACGGAAAATTCATTTTCTTCCTCCCTACAGAGGCGATAATCTGCTGTTGCTGCATCAGCTGACAGCTATTCCGCACAACAGCATCAAAGAAAATGCTTCGGTCGAACTCATAAAAGCAGTGGTCGCTTTGCGCAGCTGCAAACAGTCCGAAGAAATTGCGGAAATGGACAACGTCTGCAATCTGGGAGTCCAAATGCACCTTGCCGCTATCCGAAACTGCAAAGCCGGTAAAATCGAAAGAGAACTCGCCGGACTGATAGAAGGTATTGCTCTGTCGAACGGAAACGGAATTTCTTTTCCCGTTATCTTGTCGCAAAATGGAGAAACTTTACACAATCACAATCATGAACAGGTATTGCAAAACGGACGTCTATTGCTGACTGATGCAGGAGCCGAAGCCGTTTCGGGATATTCTTCCGATTATACAAGGACAGTTCCCGTATCGGGCAAATTCACGGTCAAGCAGCGGGAAATTTACGAAATTGTCCTCAAAGCAAACATCGACAGCATCGCGATGGCAAAACCCGGATTACGCTACTTCGACGTTCATCTCAATGCGACAACCATTATCGCCGAAGGACTTACTCAATTGGGTCTGATGAAAGGAAATCCTGCCGACGCTGCCAAAGCAGGCGCTCACGCACTGTTCATGCCCCACGGACTTGGACACATGCTCGGATTGGATGTTCATGATATGGAAGACCTCGGCGAAAATTATGTGGGATACGATCAGGATATTCAAAGAAGTACTGTTTTCGGACATGGCAGTCTGCGTTGCGGCAGAAAACTGCAACCCGGATTTATTGTTACGGTCGAACCGGGTATCTATTTCATTCCGCAGTTGATCGATATATGGGAAAAGGAAAATAAATTCGCAGACTATATCAATTACGGCAAAGTGAGAGAATATATCGGATTTGGCGGTATCAGAATAGAAGACGATATACTGATTACAGACAACGGATGTCGGGTATTGGGTATGCCTCTGCCGAAAACAGTCGCCGAAATAGAAGAATTAATGCAATAAAATCAATCCAATAGACAGTAAATGAAAATTGATGTATTACTTGGTCTCCAATGGGGAGATGAAGGCAAAGGAAAAATCGTGGACGTTCTTACTCCACAATACGATATAGTGGCTCGTTTTCAGGGTGGTCCTAATGCGGGTCATACCCTGATGTTCGACGACAAAAGAATTGTTTTGCATACTATTCCTTCGGGAATTTTCAGAGAACAAACCCTCAATGTGATCGGTAACGGCGTTATTATCGACCCGTTTATCATCCTGAACAGGGAAATTAAACAAATTGAAGTTCTTACCGACGTCAAATCGAAGTTGTGCATCTCCGAAAAGGCGCATTTAATTCTGCCGACGCATCGCTTGTTGGACGCCGCCAATGAAAATTTCAGAGGGAAAAACAAAATCGGTTCTACGCTCAAAGGCATAGGTCCTGCTTATACGGATAAGATCAGTCGCAACGGTCTACGCACAGGCGACCTCCTGCTGCCAGACTTCTTAAAGAAATACAATGCTCTGAAAGATTTGCATCTGCGACAAATCGAAACCCTCCAATTCGATTACAGGGCGACTCAGATAGATAATCTTTCGTTTGAAGCATACGAAACGGCATGGTTCGAAGCGGCGGAAACATTGAAATCGTACAAAATATGCGCTACGGAATATCTGATAAACGATGCGTTGCAGTCAGGCAAGAAAATTCTGGCAGAAGGAGCGCAGGGAACATTGTTGGATGTTGAATTTGGATCATATCCTTATGTTACTTCGTCGAATACCATTACGGCGGGGGTTTGTGTCGGATTAGGCGTTGCGCCTGCCAAAATAGGGAAAGTCTTCGGTTTGTTCAAAGCCTATTGCACCCGCGTCGGAGAAGGACCCTTCCCTACCGAACTGTCCGACGATACGGGAAAGAAATTACAGCTTTCGGGCAAAGAGTTTGGCAGTACAACGGGTCGTCCCCGTCGTTGCGGATGGTTGGATTTGCCTTTGCTCAAATATGCCTGTATGCTCAACGGCGTTACGGAACTCATTATGATGAAAGCGGATGTGCTCAACGATTTTGAAACAATCAGCGTCTGCACCGCCTACGACTACAATGGAACAATCAGCGACGCCATTCCTTTCGACGTATCCGCACAACCAATACCGCAATATCGACCCATGCAAGGATGGCAATGCGAAATCAAGACAAACAACATGCCTTCCGAATTGACGGATTACATTGCTTTTATCGAACAATATCTGGGATTGAAGATTGGATTGGTTTCGGTCGGAGCCGATAGAGATCAGAACATACGGTTATGAAACAGGAGTTATGAAACAGGGGTTATGATAAAGGTAAGCAATGTAACAAAGTCGTACGGACAGCTTAAGGTACTCAAAGGGATAGACCTTCACGTGGAAGAGGAAGAAATTATTTGTCTGATGGGCGCTTCGGGAGCAGGAAAATCTACCCTGTTGCACATCATGGGAACATTGGACAAACCGGACAATGGCTCAGTGGAAATACATGGACAAAATGTCTTTGCGCTGTCGGATAAAGATTTGTCGGTATTCAGGAATCGACACATTGGATTTGTGTTTCAGTTTCATCATTTGCTGCCTGAGTTTACGGCGATAGAAAACATTTGTTTGCCGGCGCTGATTGCTCGGAAGTCGCGCAAAGAGGCGATGAAAGAAGCGGAGAAGTTGCTTTCGATCTTTAATCTTTCCAATCGAGCCGATCACAAACCGTCCGAACTTTCGGGCGGAGAACAGCAGCGGATTGCGGTTGCTCGTGCGTTGATTAACAAGCCTCTGATTGTTTTTGCCGATGAACCTTCCGGCAATCTGGATTCGGAAAATGCCTTGGAACTCCATAAATTATTTGTGGAATTACGCACTTTGATGCATCAGACTTTTGTGATTGTTTCTCACAATCATTCCTTTGCGTCTATGGCTGACCGCGTATTGCAAATCAAAGACGGACTGATTATTCATGATGCGACTCAATAATTCAAAGCGTTTTAATTTTTCAACACAGTCCCGACTATGATAAAGCAGCCATTGACCATATTGGATCGTTATATCATCAAGAAGTTCATAGGTTCTTTTCTGATTGTGATTGCGATGATTATTGTTGTTGTGGTCGTGGTTGACGTCGCCGAAAACATTCAGGATTTCTTGGACAATAAGGTTCCTGTGATGGAGATCGTTACTGGATATTATCTGAATTTCATTCCCTATTTTGTCAATTTATTCAGTCCGTTGTTCACGTTTGTGGCGGTTATTTATTTCACGTCGAAGTTGTCGCGCAATTCCGAAATTATTGCGATGCTCAATGCGGGAATGAGTTTTTATCGTCTGATGGTTCCTTATATTATTTCGGCTGTTTTTATCGGCATACTGTCTTTCTATCTGACCAACTTTCTGATTCCCCAGACCCAGCGCGGCATGATGAAATACAAAGAAAAATACATGTCGTCGATGCAGGTTCGCAGTAAGGACATCGACAATCACATCAAGACGGCGCCGAATACTTATGCCTACGTACATTATTGGGACAATGCAAACAATCTGGGATATAATTTCTGGTATGAGTTCATGGGCGACGACGGAATTTTGTATAAACTACATGCCCAGACCATTGCATGGGATACCGTTACCCATATCTGGCGACTCAACAATTACATTCGACGAACATTCGACAAAGGAAAAGAAACGCTGGAATACGGCGATCGAAAAGATACCATGCTCAACATTAGTATTTCCGACTTTGTCTGGGTGAAAGAAGGATATACGATGATGAACTATTCGGAAATCCGGGAATTTATAGCCGAAGAAAAAGAAAAAGGTTCGGTGGAGATACGGAATTACGAATTTGAAAAGCATCGACGACTTGCATTTCCATTTGCGACCATAATCTTGTCTGTCGTTGGACTTTGCGTATCAAGTCGGAAGAGCAAGCAGGGGGTCGGACTTCATCTTCTGTTGGGATTATTGTTGACATTTTCATTCATTATGTTGCTTCAGGTGTCGCAGGTGTTCGCCATCTACGGAGGTCTCTCTCCCGCGTGGGCAGCGTGGACTCCCAATATTCTCTATTCTCTGCTGTGCGTTGTCCTCGTTAAAAATACGCCGAAGTAATTGAGATTGTCTGAACGCTGATTTATATTTCGGCTACGCTCAATAACCATCTGATTAAATGATTAACATGATTATTAGTAGACAAGTGAACGAGTAGACAAGTGAACGATAGAATAATCCTGCGGAAATCTGCGGTATTCTGCGGGAAATAATAATCGTCGCTTTGCGCAATTTTCAATTCTCAATTCTCAATTTTCAATTATTGACGCTTGTTCACTAATAAATCACAGTTCAAGACAACTTGCATCTCCGATGCAAAGCTCCCACGTGTTGTAGGACAACTTGCATCTCCGATGCAAAGTTCCCGCGTGTTGTGGGACAACTTGCATCTCCGATGCAAAGCTCCCGCGTGTTGTGG
>JAISRU010000160.1 GCA_031273515.1 Bacteroidales bacterium
CTGCGCGATTATGTACCGGAAGACGACAACGAACTGCTTTCCCTTGTGCTGGATATGGGCGACAACAAAGGTAAAAAACGTATCTTTATCGAATCGCCGCACAACGAAAAAGTCAATGCTATCGAGATGGAACTTACTTTGTTTATCGACAGTATTATACACAATAAACAAAGCGAAGTGTCGGCAGAAGACGGGCACAAAGCCTTGGAAGTTGCCTGTCGGATTATGGAACAGTTCAGCGACGAAAAACCTGTTTAATATTATTCATCAATATGGTATTGCAGATGAAAAAACCTTGCAGAAAAAGAATACGGATGTTCTGCCTGATGCTGTCTGCGTGCGGGTGCGGACTGTTGTTTCCGACGGCATGCAATCCCGACATCGACATTCCTGCTTATATCTATGTGGAAAAAGTCGTCCTGACCACCACACTAAGCGAACAGGGAACAGCTTCAGCCAAAATTCCGAATATCTGGGTGAGTGTCAACGGACAAAATATAGGGACTTATCAGTTGCCCGCACTCATACCTGTTGTTGCATCCGGCAAAACCAACATTACTATCGAAGCAGGTATCAAACTGAACGGCTTATCGGCTCAACGTCCTGCCTATCCTTTGTTTAAACCTTATACGACAAGTATTACGCTTTCCAAAGACAAGGTTGATACCATCAGTCCTTCTTTCACTTATCAGGACAATGTGAAAATTCCTCTGATGGAAGATTTTGAAAGCGCCGGACTTAAATTCAGTCCTGAAACAGGAAGCGCTCCATTGGAAAAGACGCAGGATTCATCTCTGTTGTTTTCGTATGCGAACGAAGCCAATCGTTTTTCAGGCATTATCACGCTGCCTTATGCTGATACGGTTCCCTTTTTTGAAATTAAAACGACAGCCCCTCTTTATTTGACGCCTCAAACGGCAACAGATTGCTTTATCGAAATAAATTATTCTTTTTCGCAGGATGTGGAAATAGGGTTGTATTGTCATTCCGCTTACCAGACCCGTCAAGTTCCTATCATGATAGTCAAAGGACAGGAAAATCCGCAATGGGATAAAATATATGTCAATCTTACGGACGAAATCGGCAGCGCCTACTCCCAAACACAAATGACGCATTTCGATATTTATATGAAAAGTTCTGTTCCCGTGGGGAAAACTGCCCGCTATTTATTCGATAATATTAAAATAGTCTATTGGTAAAGGCTTATGAAGAATACATTTCGCAAAAACAAACAAATTGTAAACGCTGTTCTCTTAGATACGTTTGTGTCCATGTTAGGATGGCTTTGTTTTTTTTCTTATCGCAAATTCACCGAACTGTCTTCTATGTCCATGCAGGAAACAGCGCATCTGATATTCAACGATCCCAAATTTTATATCGGCATTGTCGGCATTCCCCTTTGCTGGATAATTCTTTTTGCTATCGGCGGATCTTATAATCAGATATGGAAAAAATCACGACTGAAAGAAATTCTTACTGTGTTTCAACATGTATTGTTTGGATCGCTAATTTTGTTTTTTTTGATCATTCTGGACGATGTGATTAGTTCCTACCTTGATTACATTCGTTTGTTTCTTGTTTTGTTTTGCATACAGTTCTTCTTTATTGTTTTAGTCCGCATAGTACATATTACCTCGCTGCAAAGGAGAATACGCGATGGAAAAATTCAATTCAACACCCTCATTGTCGGAACAAAAGAGGTTATTGGCAAATTGTCGGAAACTTTGTTCGACCCTAAAAAGTCGTTCGGCAATAATTTTGTCGGATATATTTCGACAGAAGAAATGACGGAATACCCGAATGCAGGGAAATTGCTTTGTCTGGGCAGTTATAAGGACATCAATCAATTGGTACAGACTTACGAGGTGGAAGAAATCATCATTGCCTGCGACTCGCAAACCCGTAAAATGATGGAGAAAATTTTACCCTTGGTAGGCGAAAATAATATTCTGCTGAAAATACTTCCCACCACAGAAGACCACATGTTGCGGGCAGTTAAAAATACGGCAATATTCCATGAACCCTACATCCAGATTTATTTAGATTCATTGCCTTTGTGGCAAAAAATCTGCAAACGAATTATGGATATTGTTGTGTCTTTTTTATTTATGGTATTGTTTTCTCCGCTTTATCTATCTTTAGCGATAGGGGTTAGACGTTCGTCGAAGGGGAGTATTCTGTATCGTCAGGAGCGTATCGGAAAAAAAGGAAGACCTTTTCATATCATCAAATTCAGGTCGATGTACGAAGATGCGGAAAGCGCTGGACCTCAATTGTCGAGCAAAACCGACAGTCGCATTACGCCTTTTGGATTGTTTATGCGTCGGTTGCATTTAGATGAAATTCCGCAGTTCTACAATGTTCTTAAAGGAGATATGTCGTTGGTGGGACCTCGTCCTGAACGGCAGTATTATATCGACCGAATTGTGGAACGAGTTCCTTATTATCGTTTGTTGCTTCTCGAAAAACCGGGTATCACTTCGTGGGGACAAATCTCTTACGGCTATGCCGAAAATGTGGACGAAATGATTGAACGAATGCGCTATGATATTATGTATATCGAAAATATGTCGTTGCTTATCGACATGAAAATTCTTTTTTATACGGTCATTGCCGTCTTAAAACGGGACGGAAAATAAAACTTCTTTAACCGAAACACCCATCACTAAAAGACAAATTCAGACACACAACGGGATGATTATATCGTGTTGTGTAAGGCATTGAATATAAACCAAATGACAAATACGCAAAAAGCAGTACGGCTTTTGAGTAAAAGCAGTATACCTTTTGATGAAAAGCAGTACTGCTTTTGGGTAAAAGCCGTACTGCTTTTTACCCTCTTCCGATTAGCGTTTTTCGTCGAACAGGGAATGAAGGAAATGGAGCATATAAACTCGGTATGTGCAAGCGTATGGATTGGCTTAGCTTCTGGATTTCTTCTGCCTGTTTGGGGACTGCAAATTGCCTCTGTGCTTGCGTTGTGCATTGGTTTTCTGTGCGAAAAATCAGCAAAGTCCAAGACAAAAGCGTCGCTTTGCGCTCTTGTCCACTTGTTCACTCGTATATTTTAAAACAAGACAGTGAACATCTGTATGGAATATTTGTTACATAAATAGTTGTTTTATTTTGAGGTAATGATAAAAAATAAAGAGTAGAAAAATGAATAAATTATTATTTGACGCCATTGTGCGTCGCAGATCGTATTATGCTATTTCGAACAGATGTCCTGTTTCGGATACGGAGTTGGAAGAAATACTCAAATTGGCGCTTCTTCATGTTCCGTCTGCTTTCAATTCTCAGTCATCGAGACTGATGCTTTTATTGAACGAACATCATCAAAAGGTATGGCAGATAGCAAAAGAGAAACTCAGGGAAGTAGTTCCTGAGAAGGATTTCCCAAAGACAGAAGCTAAAATCAATGCTTTTGCGGCAGGATACGGAACCATTTTATTTTATGAAGATCAAACTGTCGTGAGCAGTCTGCAAGAGCGCTTTCCGCTTTATGAAGATAATTTTCCGCTTTGGTCTGTTCAGACTTCTGCCATGCATCAGTTTGCGGTATGGACATTGCTCGAAGACGTCGGATTGGGAGCATCTTTGCAACATTATAATCCTTTAATTGATGAAGATGTCCGAAAAATATGGAATATTGATCCTCAATGGACTTTAATAGCACAAATGCCTTTTGGTTCTCCAACTGCAACGCCGGGAAATAAAGAATTTCTGTCGCTTGATTACAGGCTAAAGACATGTAAATGAAACAGTTTTTTTTTTTATGCAATCAGAAAGAAGATTATTCTAATAAAAAACAGGAAATACAGTGAATATGAATAATTAATTTTGTACCTTTGCAGCACTTTTGTACGACTTATATAATAAACATATTATGAAGTATATATTTTTAGTTTTCATGCTGTTTTTGAGATTTTCGGGAATATCTCAGACAATACATTATGTAAAAGAAACAAGTTCGGGTTCGGGAAACGGAACATCCTGGGCAAATGCTTCCGGTGACTTGCAAGCGATGATTAATAAAGCAACTGCAGGTGATACGATATGGGTAGCGGCAGGAACATACAAACCTGTCCGCACTGCCGAAGGCTGGTCAAACGGCGCCCCTGAAGCTACCAACAACGCCCTTCCCGACGGCAATCGCAATAACGCCTTTGTGATGAAAAGCGGTGTTGTTATTTTGGGTGGATTCCGCTCTAATGCCGATGATATTACGGATATTTCTCTTGCACAGCGGAATTGGGCGACTAATGTTACCATCCTTAGCGGAGATATTGGTATTATGGGTAATTCTACTGATAATGCATATCATGTGGTTTGTGCCGTGAATATCATCAATTCGGTATTGGATGGTTTTACCATAACGGGAGGTAATGCAAACGGAGATCCTGTTATTCTAATTTCAATTAATGGAAATATTCATAGAATAAATCGGGGAGGCGGAATTTATACGTACGGGGTAACAGACACCAAATTTATCAATTTAATTGTCAGAAACAACGATGCCGATATGCATGGAGGAGGAATGGTCAATCGTTCTAATTCTGCTCCTGTTGTTATCAATTCCGTATTTTGTAATAACAATACCACTTCGACTTCGGGAGGAGGAGGAGGAATAGCAAATGACCAATCTTCTCCTGTTTTTGTCAATCTGACTGTTTCAAAAAATCATGCAACATCTTCGCAATCGAACCAATCGGGAGGGATAATGAATACGAACAATTCCCATGCAACTATTTATAACAGTATTATCTGGGGAAATACATGGGGAAGTCCTCCGAATATAGGAATAGGAGATGTTGAGTTTAATGCCAATACTTTTCCCAATACATTAACTTATGTAAACTGTCTGGTAGGAAACACGGCTTTGGGCTTTAATGTACCGCCGCCGTCCTATACTACTCCGGGCTTTGTTAATCCTTCTATTGATAATTTTCGTCTGTTAGGCGGAAGTGTTGCCATAGATATTGCTGCCGATTCCATTCTGAATGCCCTTGGAATAACAACCGATTTGGATGGACTTCCACGTTTTTTCGGAAGTCATGCAGACCTTGGAGCGTATGAGAATCAAGGCGTCGTTATTACTCCCGATGCCAATGGAATTGTCTACGTTAAAAAACACGTGAGTACAGGCGACGGAACAGGACAAAGCTGGTTTAATGCAGCCAAAGAATTAGCGAA
>JAISRU010000287.1 GCA_031273515.1 Bacteroidales bacterium
CGCTTACGCTACGGATGAAACAAATACAACCGATAAATGGGTGTACGTTTCTTTTGTACAGGGAAAGGAAGTTGCCATTTCGGATTTCAAAAATGATGCTTCCTGGGATATTGCGTTTCACCGTATGGATGTACGTCTAAATGGCGGAGAGTCGGGAAAAGGACAGGGAGCAGGTCAGATAAGCGACGTTACCGCGTTAAGTGAACTGACGACAATCCCTACCGAAGGTTACATTACAGATGTTATGGACAGCGTTAATGTATCCATGATGGAAAAAGTAGCAGCCCCTAAAAATTTGACACTCGGCACATGGGTATCTATGGCGGGAATGCCTCCTGCCTATACGGTTAAAGAGAATGTGTTTGTAGTGAAATCTGCCGAAGGGAAACATGTAAAACTTAAGTTTCTCGACTATCTAAATGCCGAGAACAAAGGTGGTCATGTTAAATTCACCTACGTCTACATGGATTAATCCATAAAGAAAAAGAAAAAAGTCAATTAGCTGAATTGATGAAAGGAATTAAAATAGCCATTATTTTGATATTTGTTAGTTGTTATCTCGTAAATCTTCCTGCACAAAACAGGAAGATTTCGGGGTTTGTAAGCGAGGAGTCGTCGAACGAACGAATCCCTTATGCAACTGTCTATATCAAAGAGTTATCCAATGGCGCGGTATCGGATAATAACGGAAAATATACGTTCAATCTTCCTGCAATCGGAGAATATACACTGTCTGTTCAGGCATTGGGATTTGAGAAAAAGGAACTGAAACTGTATGTTCGCAAAGATACCGTGATGAATTTCGTTTTGAAGAAAGACATTCTCCGAATGGAAGAAATTGTGATTACCGGTACGCGAACACCCAAAATGTTGAAAGATGTACCTGTTCCCACGCGTCTGATTACGTTGCAGGATATACAGGGTATGGACGTCCGCAATGTCAAAGATGTGCTGGAAACAGAATTGCCGGGACTTGAATTTACTTCTCACGGAGGCACGATGAATATCAACATGCAGGGATTGGGAGGTAAATATATTCTGTTTCTGATCGACGGAGAACGTGTGTCGGGAGAAACACGGGATAATGTGGACTACAATCGTTTAGATGTTTCCAATATCGAACAGATAGAAATAGTAAAAGGAGCGGCTTCGGCTTTGTACGGTTCGAATGCAATAGGCGGAGTAGTGAATATTATCACCAAAGATGCGTCTAATCCGTGGCAGGTGAATGTCAATTCGCGTTACGGGACGCATGCCATGCAGCAACATGGAGGAAGTATCGGATTTAAACGGGCAAAATTCAACAGTCTGACGACAGGGAATTATAAATATTTCAGAGGTTACACGCTCAAAGATAGTGAAAGAGGAAAAACTGTCTATGAAGACGGCTTCGTAGAAGAAGACACCATAAAATATTCGACAGCCGTCAAAGGATATACAGATTTCTCGATTAATCAGAAATTTATTTATACGCCTGTTTCGGGTTTAAAACTGACAGCCAAAGGGACTTATTATCGGCATGAAGATTTGGGACTTGCCAAAAACAACAAACTCAACGACCTTTATCAGGGCGGGAATGCGTCTTTGCGTGCCAATTGGGAAATAACCCAAAAACAAAACATAGAGTTTGCATATAATTTCGACATGTACGATAAATTCAATCATTATCTTACAGAAGAAATGGCAGGAATAAAGAAACGCACTTACAATAATTTTCAGCATACGGCGAATATTTTGTTCAATCAGTTGTTTAGCGAGCAAAACATTCTGACTGTCGGAACGGAATTTCTGTCGGACAATTTGTTGACGTATCAGTTTGTAGACAATAAAACATTTCAGAGTTACAATTATGTTGTGTTTGCTCAGCATGATATTTTGTTGTGGAAGAAGTTCAATTTGGTCTACGGGGCTCGTTTGGATTACAATACGACCTACAAACCGCATGTAAGTCCGAAGTTGTCGCTGATGTATAAATTCAGAGATGTAAGTCTGCGGGCATCTTACGGCGGAGGATTTCGTGCGCCGTCCTTGAAGGAATTGTATACCGATTGGGATCATCAAGGTATGTTTCGTTTGATGGGAAACGATGATTTAAGTCCGGAAAAGAGTCAGAATGTATCACTATCTGCCGAATATACAAAAGGCATCATCAACGTTTCGGCGCTGGGATATTACAATTATATCAAGGATCAGATCACGACTGTATGGAGTCAGAGTGAAGACACCGCTTTTTATACGAATTTCGGTTCTGTGCAGATTGCCGGAGCTGAACTCAACGTACGCATGGAAACAAAATTCGGACTTTCCGTAAAGGCTTCTTATGCGTATACCTACACGCAATCTTTGGACGAAAACGAAGAAAACATTTCCAATACACGACCTCATTCGGCTACTGTTCAGATAGGTTATCGGTTCAGGAAGGGGATATACCTTTTAAATCCGGTTATACAGGGGAAAGTATTAAGCGCTTTGGACATGAAAGGATATTCTACTTCGTATCAGCAGTATTACACGATACATTATCCGGCATATACGGTCTGGAAATTCATTCTTAATCAGCAGTTTTGGAATGGGATCAATCTGCAGTTGGGCATCGACAATATTTTCGATTACCAAGCAAAACGACAGACGTTTAATTCCTCACTCAGTTCAGGACGAACCTTTTTTGCAGGCTTATCCATCGACATAGACAGACTCTGCAAATTGAAAATT
The DNA here is from genome assembly GCA_031273515.1 of Bacteroidales bacterium. Taxonomy (GTDB): domain Bacteria; phylum Bacteroidota; class Bacteroidia; order Bacteroidales; family WCHB1-69; genus JAIROC01. The sequence continues at coordinate 2,713 of JAISRU010000287.1, forward strand.
AAAGATTGAAAGAGGATTGTCTTGAACTGTGATTTATCTGATCAACTGATTGACATGATTAAAATTGTCTGAATCAGGATTGACAGGATTAACCGTAGAGACGTTGCCTGCAACGTCTCTACATGTGTGATGATGTCGTGTTTTGCCGTGAGACGCCCAAATTGGACGTCTCTACATTGCGTCATCTGTATTGCGTCATCTATGTGCTACAATAATCATGTTCATCAGTTAATCGACGCACGAAGCGAGAGCAGAGGCAAACGTGTTTGCTTCTGCCGAGCAAGAAGAAGAAAGGCGACGCCAATCAGATAAATCAGAGTTCAAGACAGAAGCGTCCGCAGGCTCATTTTCAATTTTCAATTTTCAATTCTCAATTATTTGCGCTTGTCCACTAATAATAAAGAAGTCTCAAAAAAAATCACGGAAATCAACATTGGCAATAATATTCTCCTGAAAAATGAGTTAATCCATAAACAAAAATCGGACAATGTATTTTATTTTGTTAAGGTGTAAAAAAATGATAGTGGTGTTTCTGTGTATGGTCTGTATGACTTCCTGTGCTACGCATGGCGCTGCCCACAGACATAAGGGAAAAGGATGTGATTGTCCCCGTTTTTCCTACGATACGAATAATACCATTGATACAACAACAGTATATGGCTCGCTTGGATAAGGATTCGCTGAAAAAATATATACCGGAAAAGGCTGTCGATGACATGTATGATCTGCTGATTGCGTTTCCCGTTCATCTGAAAATTGTCAAATCGCGCAAACAGATACGGGGTTCGTATCGACGTCCCCTTCAGAATACGATTTTTCATCAGATAACGATAAACAACGATCTGAATCCATACGTGTTTTTGATTACGCTTTTACACGAAATGGCTCATCTTCATGCGTGGGCATATCATCGTCACGCAAGACATGGGAAAACATGGAAAAACTGTTTTCGTCTGCTGATTATGCAGTTTTTAATGGGCGACGTTTTTCCTGATGATATTCGCATTGCTTTGCTCGATCATCTGCAAAACGTCCTGAGCAGCGACGCCAAAGACATTCATCTGACCAAAATACTGCAAAAATACGATGTTCCCTCAGCACAATCAGACAATCTGACGCTGTTGGAAGACCTTCCTCAGGGATCCGTGTTTTCGTATGGAACAAAGATAATGGAAAAGAAACAATTACGACGAAAATATTATTTGTGCCGGGATGTCAATACAAACAGATTGTACACCTTTCATCCTTTGGTAAAAGTCGATTTAATAACAGAGAAACCAAACATACAGAATATAAAACAGTGATGATAAATAACAACAATTATTGTATAATTATGGCAGGTGGAATAGGCGTTCGTTTTTGGCCACTGAGTAAAACGTCCTGCCCGAAACAGTTTATGGATGTGCTTGGAGTTGGAAAATCCTTGCTTCAGCTCACGGTCGACCGTTTTCGGAAGAACACGCCCATTGAAAACATCTATATCGTAACCAATGAGATTTATTACGATTTAGTGAAGGAACAACTGCCTCAGCTTTCGGACGAGCAGATT
>JAISRU010000073.1 GCA_031273515.1 Bacteroidales bacterium
TCCCGATACGACGTATGCTGAGGCTGAGGGACAACGCAGTTTTTTCGTACAGGAATTGGCGGAGACTTTTGTCCGACAACCGCATATTCAGACAGGGTTTGACTGGTTTTTTGCTGTCTTTGTGCTGTTTTTGTCTTTGCTGGCATTTATCAAGATGCAGTCTTTACGATTTTCCGGTTTATCGCATCATGTTTTTGCCAATCGAATACATACTGTTGCAAAATATAACATCAATAATCAGTCTGCCACAGGTTTGCGTTATCCTTTTGTGCTGTGTATCTGGATTACCTTTTCTTTGCTGTTGTACACTTTTATTGGTTGTCTGACAAATGTTGAAACAAATGTCGTCTTGTTACGGTCGTTCGTACTGATTGCAGGATTTTTAGGGTTTCGCTGGATGTTGGTACATATTGTTGGGTTCTTATTCAAAACACGCAGACTCCTGACGGAATTTGGACATTCGCTTTTGGTTTTACATTTTGTATCTGCGGTATTTGCTTTTCCTTTTCTCTGTATGAATTATTATCATCCGTCATTTTATCTTACAGGGTTTGTTGTCATACTTTATGCGGTGTTTTTGATACGCATGTTGATAGAAGGCTGGCAGATTGTCGGTAAAAAATTTCGGTTGTTCGAATATTTTTTATACTTTTGCACGGTCGAAATTTTACCGATATTGGTGTTGTTGAAATCCGTAACAGTCAGATTATAATTAAAAGATTTGTGAAGTTCCCCAGAGTAAAAAATATATTGTTTTCTCAGAATCCGCCTGCAGATTTTGATAGTTCTCCTTATGCAGAGATAATAAAGAATTATAATATCCGAATTGATTTTTATAAGTTTTTCCAGATGCATGGTATTCCATACGAAGAGTTTAGCAAAAATAAAATTTCTTTTTTGGATTATAATGCAATCATCATGACCAATAAAAATGCAATTGATCATTTCTTTCGCATAGTAGAAGAAATGAAAATCAAGATGCCTGTTCTTTCCACAAAATATTTTTGCAGCAATGCCGTCACGGCGAATTACCTGCAGAAATACACAAAATGCAAAAAGCGGAAAGTGTTCTTTCCTCAAGACGGCGATCCTGAAAAATTAGTAACCGAAATACTCCGTCATGCCGACGATAAATTCCTATTGCCTTCTGCGATTGATACTTCGCTCAATCTGTTGACAAAACTCTTGGATAAACAAAAGATTAATTACGATAAAGCCGAAGTTTTTAAAATATCTTTTGCCGATGTAAGCAAGGCAATTGATATTTATGCCTATGATATGGTTGTATTTTTCAGTCCTTACGGGATACAAACGCTGATGAACAGTTATCCTGAGTTCAAACAGGGCAAAATGATTATAGGCGCTTTGGGATCGCGCGTGATTGCCGCAGCACAGGACGCCGGACTGAATGTACAGATAAAAGCTCCGACAGAAAAACATCCTTCAATCTTTTCTGCTATTGATCACTATTTGTTTCATGCCAACGGTCGTAAACGATATAACAAGTGATGAAAGAATATGGTTTTTCCAAACAGGAACGGCTTTGCAGAAGAGATGATTTTCAGCTTTTGGTAAGCAAGGGGAGATCGTTTTATGTCTATCCTTTTCGATGTATTTATCTAAGGAAAGAAGATGCTGTCTTTTCGGCACGGATTGCTGTTTCGGTAAGTAAGAAGCGGTTCAAACGGGCAACAGACCGAAACAGAATCAAACGACTGATACGCGAAAGTTACCGCTTGGAAAAACAGATGCTCTACGACAGTTACAGGGAAAAGCCGCAAAATTTGGACATGCTCATTATTTATACCGACACGAAAATTCTTCCTTTTTCTTCTTTTCGTAAATCAATGTCTAAACTGATAATCAGATTAATAAAAGAGAATGGATAAAGGAAAATTATTTTTATTGCAGAAAAATCGCACAAAAGGCGTCATTAATCAATTATTTCTGCTATATTTGCAAGCCTTAAAATAAGGATTATATTTTTCATAAACGATTAATTATTAAACAACAAGGAAAATGCGTAATAAAGGATTTATTTTGTTTTTTGCAATCACATTTGCATTGGTGTGTATTTATTCATTATCATTTACAACATGCACCCGAAGAGTGGAAAATAAGGCGCAGGAGTATGCGCAAAACGACCCCACGCGAGAAGCATTGAGAGAACAGGCTAAGGGAGATGTTTTTGTAGAAACTTATTTGCTTGATTCTTCTTTCAAAGCAAGAGAGAGTGAATATCTGAACCGTATGGGAGATTCGGTTATTTATAATCTGTTGTTTTTCAAACGAACATACAAAGAATGTAAAGAGCTGGGATTAAACTTGGGATTAGATTTAAAAGGCGGTATGAATGTCATGTTAGAGATTTCTGTTCCTGACATCATGCGGTCGTTGGCAGGCAATGGAGCTAAAGATTCGTTGTTTGTTCGCACGATGAACCGTGCTGCAGAACGACAAAAGACTTCTCAATCCGATTTTGTTACGCTTTTCAATCAGTCGTTTCGGGACATTGCTCCTGCGAATGCACGTTTGGCGACCATTTTCCGTAATCTTCCTCTGAAAGACGGAAAAAATTCCAATGAAGACGTCATTCAGGCAATTCGGGAGGAAACCAATGCCGCCTTAGATAATACGTTCCGCATATTGCGAACCCGTATTGACCAGTTTGGAGTTGCTCAGCCCAATATTCAGCGATTGCCTCAGACAGGAAGAATTATGATTGAACTTCCGGGAGTAAAAGAACCTGAACGAGTTCGTCGTTTATTGCAGGGTACCGCCAATCTGGAGTTTTGGGAAACCTACGAATTTACCGAAATCAAAGACATTTTTGTACAGGTAAACGATCGTATCGCAACATTGAACGAAGAATTGGAAAATCCCGATACAACGAAAATTGCAGATGCAGATACGCTGAGTACGACTCAGACAGATACGACGCAGACCGAAGGACTTGCAGAAGGTTTGCCTGAAGTGTCAGATTCTACAAACGACGAAGACGACGATCAGATGACGGAAGAAGAATTTCGGAAAAACAATCCTTTATTGTCTATATTTGAACTGAACAACAATGTCATGCAAGACGGAAAACTAGGACCTCTTGTAGGATATTGCTTGGGAAAAGATACGGCAGAAGTCAACCGAATGTTGAGTTTGGAGGTAGTAAAGAATATGCTTCCTCAGAATTTAGTTTTATGTTGGCATGCCAAAACGGGGAAAGATAAATCGCCCGTTTATCAGCTGATTGCCCTGAAATCTGCAGGAGAACAGGGCGCTGTTTTGGATGGGAAGGCAGTTGCCGATGCAAGTCAGGATTTTAATGAGCGTGCAGGCAATGAGATCAGCATGAGTATGAATTCGGAAGGCGCAAAGTTATGGAAAAAGATCACGGAAAAGAACATCGGAAACAGTATCGCTATCGTATTGGACAATTTAGTGTATTCGTATCCGACTGTCAATACGGTTATTCCCAACGGACGTTCTTCTATTACAGGAGGTTTCAGTGTGGAAGAGGCAAAGGATTTGGCAAATTTGCTCAAAGCGGGTAAATTACCTGTTCCTGCAATTATCGTATCAGAAGAAATAGTGGGACCTACATTAGGAAAAGAATCTATCAATTCGAGTGTATTTTCTTTCCTGATAGCCTTTCTTTTGGTGCTTGTGTACATGTTTTTCTTCTATAACAGATCGGGATTGGTTGCCGGATTGGCGCTTATTCTGAATGTATTGTTTATTTTCGGCACATTGGCTTCTTTAGCGGCGGTACTGACATTGCCGGGTATTGCGGGAATTGTGCTGACGCTGGGTATGGCGGTCGACGCCAACGTAATCATTTTTGAGCGTATCAAGGAGGAATTACGATCAGGGAAAGCTTTGCGCTTAGCAGTGGCAGATGGATATAAAGCCGCTTATTCTGCCATTATCGACGGTAATGTTACCACAATTATTACGGGAGTTATTCTTTATATATTCGGTTCGGGACCTGTACAGGGTTTTGCAACGACGTTGATTATTGGTCTTATCACGTCCATGTTTACGTCTATTTTCATCACCCGTCTTGTTTTCAATTGGGCAATGGACAAAAACTGGATTATCAATTTCGGAAACAAACTTACGATGAATGCTTTTGCTTATACAAAGATAGATTTTCTTTCCAAAAGGAAAATCTTCTATATCCTTTCTTTGGGGATTATTTTGATAGGTATGGTATCTGTCGTTTTCAAGGGGATGGATTTGGGTATTGATTTTGCAGGAGGACGCAGTTATACGGTTCGTTTTTCGCAACCTGTCAAGACAAATGAAATACGGGAAGCCCTAACTGCGAGATTCGACGGAATTGCTCCTGAAGTAAAAACGTTTGGTTCGGATAATCAGATAAAAATCACTACGAAATGGAGAATCAACGAGGATAATACAGAAATAGATTCTATAGCGGAAGCGCGTCTGTATGAAGGATTGCATCCTTTTCTGGGGGCTGAGGTTACAAAGGAAGATTTCAGCGTACAGAACCAGAATGTAGGTTTAATCAGTTCTCAAAAGGTGGGAGCGGTTGTGTCGAAGGATATTACCCGAGGCGCTATTTTGGCTGTATTTTTCTCGTTGATTGCTATCTTTGTTTACATTGCTCTTCGTTTTCGCAATTGGCAATACGGTTTGGGAGGGGTTGTTTCGTTGTTGAATGTCGCTCTGTTTACGATCGGACTGTATTCGCTTCTATCGGGTATAATGCCTTTTACGATGGAAGTTGACCAATCTTTCATCGCCGCAATATTGACGATCATCGGATATGCCATCAACGACGGTGTGGTTATTTTCGACCGTATCAGGGAAAACAGACAATTATATCCAAAACGCGACTTGAAAGAAATGATGAACAGTTCTCTCAATTCTACATTGGGCAGAACGATCAATACAACAGGTACGACATTGGTCGTTTTGTTGGCGATATTCCTCTTTGGAGGTACAGTTATTCGCGGATTTGTATTTGCACTTCTGATTGGTATTGCATACGGTTCTTATTCTTCTAT
>JAISRU010000092.1 GCA_031273515.1 Bacteroidales bacterium
TCGCAATCGACCAATGATATTTTCCCGACAGCCATGCGGATTGCCGTTCTTCGGTTGATGATCGACAAAACCATTCCTGCTATAGAAGCGTTGCAAGTCGCTATTGAATCTAAATCCAAAGACTTTGCTTCTATTATCAAAACAGGCAGGACACATCTCATGGACGCAACTCCCATACGTCTGGGCGATGAATTTTCTGCTTTTGCCGCGCAGCTGGATTTCAGTGTAAAGGCTTTGAAGAACGTCTTGCATCATCTTTCGCAGTTGCCCGTTGGAGGAACTGCCGTCGGGACGGGATTAAATACTCCTGCCGGCTATGCCCAAACGACTGTGAAATACATCAATCAGTTTACGAATCACACTTTTTTTGCCGCAAAGAACAAGTTTGAAGGCATGGCGTCTCAGGATGCTTTTGTCGAAATGAGCGGCGCATTAAAACAGACAGCTATCAGTCTCACTAAGATTGCCAACGATATTCGTCTATTGGCGTCGGGACCTGAATGCGGATTGGGTGAACTTAATCTTCCTGCCAACGAACCCGGTTCTTCCATCATGCCCGGCAAGGTGAACCCTACTCAATGCGAAGCCATGACCATGGTTTGCGCACAGATTCTCGGCAATGATACCGCCATTAATTTTGCCGCCATACAGGGACATCTTCAACTCAACACTTTCATGCCTGTCATAGCGTACAACAGTATTTTGTCGCTGAATCTTCTTTGCGACGCCTGTCATTCTTTTCGGACGCACTGTATCGACGGAATTACTCCCAATACCGACAAAATCAAACAACATCTGACCCGTTCGCTGATGCTTGTTACGGCTTTAAGTCCGCACATTGGTTATCACGATGCCGCTCTGATTGCTCAGTATGCTCATCGGAACAGGATTTCTCTCAAAGAAGCCGCCCTCAAACTGAACTTGGTTTCCCCAGAAGACTTTGATAAGTGGGTCGATCCCGCAAAGATGGTCTGAATTTAATTGAAAATTGAGAATTGAAAATTGAAAATTGAAAATTAGGCTTGCGCAAGAGTACTCTGGATTGGTTACTCCTTCCTCCTTGCGGTTCGGCACAGGCAGCTTGCTGCCTCTATGCTCACTCGCTGCGTCGATTCTGCGGGAAACAATATCCTTCGTTTTGCGCTCTTGTCCACTTGTTTACTCGTTCACTAATAAATCACCCGCAGGCAATTCTCAATTCTCAATTTGTACATCTTTATAGTGAATCCATCCGTAGATAAAGCAATCAGTATTACTTTCACTGCCTCCGTTATTTTCGTCGGTAAATCGATTGCTGTGAATGTAGATTCCCGATTCGTTATTCATGCGAACGAAATACCAAAATTCATTTTTACTGTCTCTGGTTTCTGCATAGACAGTTCCTTTGGCATTGGGAGCGTATAATCCTACCGAATTGCCTTTCCAACTGTGTTGTCCTGCGATACGTTTTTCGTCATCGACAAAAGGTTCGGTACGCACATTGGCAGCCGCAATTGTTTTGCAGGAAACAGGTTTTGCTATCCGAACAGAAGGAAGAACAGTTCTTCTGTAGAGCAAGGATTTATTGGCTGTATTGAAATAGCTTGTGTTGTTGGTACTTATACAGACATATTGCGTATAGGTATTGATAAAATCGCCACAGCAGCCTTCTTTCCAGAGAGCAAAATTAAGACCATTGTCCTCTCCGGGAAGATTTGCCTGAACAAGCGTTCCTTTTTCGCCAATGGAAACCAAATAGTTGTCGTCCTTCCGGTAAAAGATAAAGACATAGAACACATTGTAAATCTTTCCATGAAAAAGAAGATCGGGAGTTCCGTTGTTGTCAAAATCAATCAGATGAAAAGAAGGCGCAAGTTCTTCCACAGGGACTCGTCCTTTTGTGATTTCATGAAATTCAGGTAAATTCATTACCTTTTTTGCTTCTTCTATGGTTTTATCGCTTTCGATATACCATTTTTCAATGTTTGAGTTTTTGATAAAGAATCCTGTCTGTGCAAAACCTTTACCTGCGATGCCTGTGAGCAATACTAAAAAAAATGTGATACGTTTCATAATTATTTCGTTTATATTTTTACTTATATGATACTTCATAAACCATTTTTGTTGCCTGATATTAAAATTATTTTGCGAATTTCCTCAGTATGAGTTTATATAATTCGTTATAGGCTTCATTATCTTTGTCCCATTTATAGGTGTTTTTAATTGTTTCCAAATAGTCGATTGCCTCATATAACTTATTGAAATTATTCAGTTTGTTGATTTCTTCCGTAAAGACGCTTCCGTTGCCTTTAAAGAGTTCTTTGACGAGTAAAAATTTCAAATTCATATCGATCGATTTCATTAAATCCGATATTGAGCCATGTTGAAGTTTCATGCCGATACTGCTGTCGGGTTTAAAACCGGATACGATTTCGTTCAAAGAAGGTTTGTTATCTTTGAATTTGTCGCCAATACTTGTCGGTTTGTCGGGAAGAATTTCTTCTTTTTCTTGATCCAATCTATCTTGATGAGCATTCTGTTGTTCGACTGTCTCTACATTCGTTGTCTGCAGATGACTGGCTTTTTCTTCTTCCTTTTCTTCTTTTTCTTCAATGATTTCCTGTTTCGGTTCGACAGTTTCGACGGGGTCAACAACGATAAAGTCAGGTTTTGACATGGAATACCTGTATTCTGTTTCTTGAGCGACAGGCGGTTTTTCTTCCGTTTTTATTTCCGTAACGACATGGTCAAAAAAAGGAATTTCGATTATCGGTTCGTCTTTTGTAATCTGCATTTCAACTTTTGTTTCCTGAACCGATGCGAACAGGTCTGTTTCTTCTTTCGGTTCTTCTATCGACTCTTCTATCGTTTCGACTGTCTGTTGAGGAAGTTCAATATCTGTTTCTGTATCTTCCTGCTTTTCAAGAGGACTTTCTTCTTTTTGTTCGATTGTTTCTTCTATCGTTTCGATTCTCTGTGTCGGAAGTTCAATATCTGTTTTTATTTCTTCCTGACTTTCAACAGGATTTTCTTCTTTTTGTTTGACTGTATCTATAGAAGATAATGTCGAAATGCTTTCACTGTTCGTTAAGATTGTATCCGTTTGTGCGAAATTGATTTCTTCTTTATCGGGAGTTGTTGTTTGGGAAACATCTTCGATATTATCAAAAAGCGATAATGTTCCGCATTCCGACAGATACGGTTTTTTCTCCGTTTTTTCTTTCTGCATACATATTTTGGTCCTTTGCATCGTATACAATTCGTACAGACTGCGGATATAATCCAATTGCAAATCTATATCTATCAACGAATCAACAGTTTGTTTTCCAATGATTTCCTGTTGTGTTTTTATTCGAGCTATTAAATCGGTTACCTCTGTTTTTTTAGTATCAGCGTTCATAAATAGTAACTTTAAAATTTTCCAAAGGTAATAAAAAAGAATTAGATGTAAGAACAAATAATAAAAAAAAATATCCCTGCTTCCTGTTGATAACAGATAACAGATTAATTAATCGACAATTGAGAATTGAGAATTGCCTGCGGACGCAAACAACGTTCCCGTCATTGTAAGTCCCCACCCTGCCGTGTCGTCAGGGAAAAAAGAAGGATGACGTGAGGATGATTACCCTTTGGAGAGGTCGTCGCAGGTGAATGTCCTACGGACAATATGGTTATCAGAGGTATCGTCTTTTCTATTGATATGTATCCCCTGACGGGGAAACTCAATTGTCCGTAGGACATTCATATCAATAGAAACGCATGAACACCACAGAAACAAATCCCCATAGGGGATTCACAGCATTAGAACAGCATATTTCTTCCAAATGAAATCTTCCCACGATAGAA
>JAISRU010000100.1 GCA_031273515.1 Bacteroidales bacterium
AGGGACGGAATGTGGGGTGTATTTCAGATTGTCGCAAGCATAAAAAATCCCGCAGGGATGGAATTGATGTCGAAGACATCGTATGTTTATAGAAACAAGAGGGTGTGTTTCAATTCGACCCCTTTGGGGTCGTACAATAGAGGAAGACATTTCTTCTATAAACATCTGACCTCTTCGAGGTCGAATTTCATATCCGTTATAAGTTTTTTATTTGCCATTCCTAAATGATGGACGATGATTATTTTCCTCACCCCTGCCCCTCTCCAATCGACGCACGAAGCGAGAGCAGAGACAGCTTGCTGACTATGCCGATCAAGAAGGAGAAAGTCCGAAAGACAATCCGCAGAATACCGCAGAAGTTACACAGAGAGAAAAATCATAGTCCATCAAGTAAATCAGATAAATCAGAGTTCAGACAATAATCGAAGAGAAATACACCCATAACGCGCACGTTCTACTCTACTCTTGCGTAATCCTAATTTTCAATTTTCAATTTTCAATTCTCAATTAGATAAAAAGTCTTCCCTGACAGGTATTTTGTTCTTGCAGTTTATCTTCTATGGTTTGCAGGATTTGGTCGTTACGTATCCATCCCCAGGATGTTTGTTCCAGAAAACGAGGAGGAACTTCTCCTGCAAAACGCTCGACCACAAAACGAGGATTTAATCGCTCTAAAAAACGAATGATGAAATCAATGTATTCTTCCAATGTAAAACGATGAAAAAGAGAAGGGTTCTGTTTATACATTGTCGCTATCGGCGTGTTGTTAATGATTTGTAATTGGTGAAACTTAATGGTATCCAAGGGCAATTCGGAAATAATGCCGCTCCATTGCATCCATTCGGATACGGTTTCGCAGGGAAGTCCGAAGATAAAATGCGCTCCCGTTTTAATGCCTGCCCGATGTGTCTTTTCGATAGCTGTTACTGCCTGTTCAAACGTATGTCCTCTGTTGATTAGTCCGAGTGTATGATTATTACAACTTTCAACGCCATATTCGATAATAATATAATACGATTGGGACAATTGCGAAAAATAGTCCAACTTCTCATCATCCATACAATCGGGACGAGTTCCGATAACCAATCCGACAATCTCTTCTTTTTCCAACGCTTGAGCGTATCGTTCCCGTAATGTTTTCAGAGGAGCGTATGTATTGGAAAACGCCTGAAAGTAAGCAAGGTATTTGTTTGCTCTGCGATAACGGTTTTTGTGAAACTCGATGCCTTCTTCTATTTGTTGGGCGATATTCTTGGAAGGATGACAATACGAGGGATTGAAAGCGTTATTGTCGCAATAGATACAGCCTCCGACAGAGATGCTTCCGTCGCGATTGGGACAGGTAAATCCTGCATTGACAGCTACTTTTTGTACTCTTTCTCCGAATGTCCGCTTAAAATACTCGGAGTATGCATTGAAACGGCGACGATGTCCCCAGATAAATTCGGTCGATTGATTTTCCGTATGTTCCATAAAAGTAGCAAAATCGACTTAATCCAGACTCAGAATTTTTTGCGTAAGATACGTACTGCATTGAGAATTGCCAGCAAAGAAACGCCAACGTCGGCAAAAACAGCTTCCCAGAGGGTCGCAATACCCAAAGCTCCCAAGATAAAAACAGCAAATTTGACCAATAAAGCCATACTTATATTTATCCAGACTATCTTCTGTGTTGCTTTTGCTATCTTGAAAGCAGTTATTAATTTGGAAGGCTGATCGGTTTGAATTACCACATCGGCAACTTCAACAGCGGCGTCCGAACCCATCCCGCCCATTGCGATGCCTATATCGCTCAATGCAAGTACAGGAGCGTCATTGATACCGTCGCCCATAAAAGCAATTATGTCGGAAGCATTTTGTTTGCACGCTTCCATGTAATGTACTTTGTCTTCAGGCAGCAAATCTCCATAAGCGGTATCTATTCCCAGCAATTGAGCGACATTTTGCGTTATCAAATCTTTGTCTCCGCTAAGCAATACTGTTTTTTGTATTCCCAATTTACGCAATTTGTCTGCCAGAAACAGCGCATCTTCTTTGAGTTCGTCGGCAATGGTGATATATCCTGCATATACATTGTTGATGGCAATAACAACAAGCGTATCAACAATAGTATCAATGTTTTTATCATAGTCGATACCGAATTTCCGCATCAGACGGGTATTTCCTGCCAAAACAGACTGTCCGTTTACTGTTCCTTTGAGTCCGTAACCTGCCATTTCTTCTGCGTCCTGTACATCGATATTGTCGGAAGATGCGTCAGGATTATATTCCGCAATAGCTTTTGCGATAGGGTGATTTGAATGAGCTTCAATGGCTTTAACGATATGCATAAATGAAGTCGTATCATGTTTCACAGGAACGATTTCCCGTATCTTGAACACGCCTTTTGTCAATGTTCCCGTTTTATCCATCACCACCGTATTGACTTTGGCTATCATATCGATATAATTCGCTCCTTTGAACAAAATGCCATTGCGCGAAGCGGCTCCGATACCGCCAAAATAACTCAAGGGGACGGATATGACCAAAGCGCAGGGACACGACATAACCAAAAACACCAATGCTCTGTACAGACACTCCGAAAACAGCATATCGGGTAACAACAACCACGGCAACAGCGCAATCAGCAGAGCAAGTCCAAAGACGGCAGGAGTATATATTTTGGCGAACTTGCGGATCAAGAGTTCTGTTTTGGCTTTGCGCGAAGCGGCGTCCTGCACCATTTCCAGAATTTTGGTGAAGGAACAGTCGGAATAGACTTTGGTAACCTGTATATTGATTATTTTTCCTGTGTTTATCATTCCTGCCAGCACCGTTTCATGTTGTCGGAATATTTTGGGTTTACTTTCTCCTGTCAGGGCGGAGGTATCGAAACTGCTGTCTGACGATAACAAAATTCCGTCCAAAGGAACTTTTTCTCCTGCCTTCACCTGTATTGTATCTCCGACAAGTACCGTTTGAGGATCAACAACAACCGCACTGCCGTCTTTCAAGACACATGCCGTTTCCGAGCGCAAATCCAGCAGCGCTTTGATGTTACCCTGCACGCGATTCACTGCCGTTTCCTGCAATCGTTCTCCAACAGCGTAGAACAACATAACAGCCACTCCTTCGGGATATTCTCCGATAAAGAAAGCGCCCAAAGAAGCGATGCCCATCAGAGAAAATTCGGTAAAGAAATCTTTCTGCCGGAAACTCGCCACCATTTCTATCATAACGGGAACCCCTACAGGCAAAAAGGCAATAAGATACCATATTAAACGTATAATTCCTGCAAAAAAAGTTGTAGAAATCACATAATCGAGCAGTATTCCCGTTGTCAGCAGAATAAAACTGATAACAAGCGGAAGATAAATTCTCAACTTTGTTTCCTCTTTGCATGTATCGGACGACGAATTGCAGCTGCAGGTCTTAGTCGTTGTGTTTGTCTGAACCATTTTTTTCATAACAATATTCCTGAATAATTTATTTGTCCTGCAAAAGTAGCATAATCAGGAGTGCAACAAGGTTGCATCGTTTGAACATTTATCGCAAATGCCTTTGAGAACAAAGTTCACATTTTCAAGTATGAAATTCTTTGGCAACTGCACTTTGGGGACAGATATACTTTCCATGCAACAGGTTTTTTTGCAGCAATTGCAGAAAAAATGAACATGAAGATCGTTCAAAGAACAAGTGCAATCGCTGTTGCAGACCGAATATTTCATCGATCCTGAACCGTCGTCGATGCTGTGGATAAGGTGTTTTTTGAGAAACAAATGAATGGTTCGGGATAAAGTAGATTTATCTACCGTTTCCAATTTGTATTCCAAATCAGCCATACTGAACGCCTGCGGATGTTCAATCATCGCTTTAAGAATTAAAATACGAATGGCTGTCGGCTGTATGTCTCTTTCTTGAATGATTTTTTCGTAATCTGCTGTTTTCATATTAGGTACGTCTAAGATTCCATGAGTAACGTATGTTGAAACTCAATGGTTGCAAAAGTAAACAAAATAATTGAGAATTGAAAATTGAGAATTGAAAATTGAAAATGACCATCCGGGCGATTATTCTCTTCCCCTTTTGTCTGAACTCTGATTTATCTGATTAACTGATG